>CADEDX010000024.1:0-7794 GCA_902826195.1 uncultured Bradyrhizobium sp.
GTTCGAGGCCGGATGATTTGATGGTGCCGGGCACCACCGGCCATTTCTTCGCCAGCGAAGCCCGGCGTTGCAGCGCCAGCCCGAACAGGGCGATCAACAGTCCGAACCCGCCCATGGCGACGACAAACGGCGACACTTTCGGGTTCACGAGATGCGTCGAGGCGATCTCCGTCAGCTGATGCAACCCGATCGCCGAGCCGAACACGATAGACAGCACGATCGCCGTACCAATGCCGAGGCAGCCCCACATGCCCTTCGGCAGGTCGCGCTCCAGCACCGCCTCCTGCGGGTGCAGAGGGTTGTAGTAGACGGTGACGATGGTGCCGGCGGGATACTTCGCGATGGTCTCGGCAACCTGAAAATTCCCGCGATCTTCGCCGATACTGACGCGGTTGTTGCGCAGCTTCTTGCCGGCGACGGAGTATTCGTAGGTGATGTTGGCGAAGTTGCGCTGTTCGATCCGATGCTTGTCCTCGCGGTCGCTGTCGATCACCTCAACGTCGCGCACTTCCGCCTTCGCGATCACGACCTTGCCCGGCGCTGATGGCCATTCGCGGGCCGCGCGAACCTGCAGCGTCTTGTAGGCTGCCACGGCCAAAAGCAGCCCGACCGGCCCCAGTAGCATCGCATAGACGAACCACGGCAGATCAGGCACGACGCGCTCCCCCAGAAAGGGCGAGAAAACTGTGCCCGTTCCTCAGACGGGCGGATGCGGCAAATGGTTCAATTGGCGGGAAAGACTTATCTCGCCCGCGTCAGCGCCAGCCATATGCCGCCGCCGATCATGAAGCCGCCAGAGATGCGCGACAGCAGCCGCGTCCGCTCCTTCGAAAAGAACAACCGTGCGCGGCCTGCGAGCAGCGCATAGACCACATCGGTCGAGGCGGCGATCACCATGAAGGTGACGCCTAGCAGCGCCACCTGCGGCAGATGCGGCTTGCCCATGTCCATGAATTGCGGAATGAAGGCGCCGAAGAACACCAGCACCTTGGGGTTCGAGAGCAGCACCAAAAATCCCTGCAGGAAGAAGCCGCCGCGCGGCGGCGGTGGCGGTTCATCCGCGTTGACGCCTCCCATCGGCGCACGGACGCCGAGCCAGATCAGGTAGGCCGCGCCGGCAAAGCGCACCCAGTCGAACCAGTAGCCCATGGTCGCCATCAGCGAGGTCAGGCCGATCGCGACAATGCCGATCACGACGGCAAGGCCGGTCTGCGCTCCGGCGCAATTGATCAGCGCCGCGCGGGTGCCGTGCCGCAGGCCGTTGGCGATCAATAGCGTCACCACCGGACCCGGCAACAGCGCCAGCGCGATGCAGGCGGCGACAAAGGCGAGATAGGCTTGAATCGACATGGGGAGCGAACCTGGCTTGAAGGATGATTGCGACATTATGCATGGCGGGCCGGAAAACTCCAATTGACATGCAACTTTTTAGTTGCCTATTATCGAAACCATGGATGAAGTCTTCAAAGCGCTTGCCGACGCGTCGCGGCGCGCGCTGCTGGACAGGCTTCACACCAGAAACGGACAGACGCTGAGCGAACTCTGCGACGGCCTCGCCATGACGCGGCAGGCGGTGACAAAACATCTCGGGATTCTCGAAGCGGCCAACCTCGTCACCACGCTCAAGCACGGCCGCGAGAAGCTGCACTACCTCAATCCGGTCCCGATCCATCAGATCGGCGAACGCTGGATCAAAAAATTCGAACGCGGGAAACTTGCCGCGCTCAGCGAATTGAAACGACAATTGGAGAAGCGTGATGAGTGAGCCGGAATTTGTCTATGTCACCTATATCGAGACCACGCCGGAGAAATTGTGGGAGGCGCTGACCGACGGCGAGTTCAGCAAACGCTACTGGTTCGGCACCGAAGTGCAGTCGGACTGGAAGGTCGGTTCGCCCTTTGCGCTGGTCACCGACGGCAAGACCACTGATACCGGCCAAATTCTCCAAGCCGATCGCCCACGGCGCCTGTCCTACACGTTCAAACATGAATTGTATGAAGCCATGCGCGAGCCTGCGACCAAAGTCGCCTTCACGATCGAGACTTACGGCAATCTCGTGAAGCTGACGGTGACCCACGAAGGCTTCGTCGAGGGCAGCAAGCTGGTCGGCGCCATCTCGACGGGATGGCCGGCGATCCTGTCCGGCCTGAAGAGCATGCTTGAACCCGGAGAGCCTCTTGCGATCCCACGGGCCGCGCTCGGCAAAGAAGAACTCGCCCGGTCATGAATATCTAACGAAGGACCGGCCCCGACATGAAGATCGACCAGTTCAAGCCCGCGATCGTCTACACCATCTACATCGCCGCCCCGCCCGAAAAGGTGTGGCAGGCGTTGACCAGCGCGGCGTTCAGCCGGCAGTATTTTTCCGGCCTTGCGATCGAGGCCGACCTGAAAATCGGCGGCGCCCTCATCGTTCGAGCGCCTGACGGCTCGGTGCATATCGGTGGCGAGGTGATCGAGTGCGATCCGCCAAGGCGGCTCACCGTGACCTGGAACGTGAACTGGCCCGGGCTGGTGGAAAAACTCGGGCCGACGCTCGTCACCTACGAGATCGAGCCCGCGGGCGACGCAACCAGGCTGACGATGCTGCAATCGCACGACCGCGAGATCAGCGACGACATCCTGTCCGGCGGGCGCAGCGGCTGGCCCGCGATCCTGTCGAGCCTGAAGAGCCTGCTGGAAACCGGCCAGGCGCTGACGATCAAGATGGCACCGCCGGAGCGGATGCTGGCCGCGCTGAAGGCAATGGGGATCGGGACGCCGATGTGATGCCCTTGGGTTTCGCCATCGCAGCAAACGAGCGTTGCCATCATCTCCCACGTCATTCCCCGCCAACGGCGGAGTGGGCGGGGAGCCGCGCCGACGAGTGGACACTGGCCGACACAAGGGATATTCCATCAGACGTTTAAAAACGCAGATTGCAGAAAGTTTTCATCGCAACAGGCGCCGATACGAGCGCGGAACGACGCACCGATGAGCCTGCGTACCCGGTTATTGATCCTGGTCATCGCCGCGATGCTGGTGCCAGCTGTCCTGGTCGGGCTGCGCTTCGTGCAGAACCGCGCCAGCGAGATCGATGCCGCAGTAGCCAGTCTATCGGCCACCGCGAACGATATTTCAGCCGATCTCGACGAGAAAATCCAGGGCACCGCGCAGCTTCACTATGGGCTCGCGCGCGCCCGCGATCTCGATACGCCGGACAAGGCGGCGTGTTCCGATTTCCTGTCCGCCGTGCGCGAGGAATACACCAGCTTCACCGGCATTTTGACCATCAATCCTGACGGCACCCTGTTCTGCGACTCGCTGCGCACCGGCCGCACGCTCGATCTGCGCGACCGTAGCTATTTCAAGAAGGCGCTGGCGGCACGCGGCACGGTGACGCTCGAGCCGGTTTTCGGCCGGCTGACGGGAACGTCCGTGCTGCAGATCGCTTATCCGGTTCGCTCGGAGGCCGACGAACTGAAGTTCATCCTGCTCGCCTCGTTCAATCTGAAGAAGTTCGCCGAGGGTCACGACCGGCGATTGTCCAACGAAAACGAGATTCTGCTCGTCGACAGGAAGGGCACGGTCCTCGTCGCGCCCGAGGGCGCGAACTGGATGGAGCCGGCCGGCGGCTCGATCGCAGATACCGAGCTGTTTCGATTTGCGGCCTCGCCGGAAAGTGAACCATCCCGCGAGGTCGCCGGGCGCGACGGCCAGATGCGCGTCTGGGCCGTCGCGCGCAAGCCCGCGCTGCGCGACGCCGGGCTGTACATCATGGTCGGGAGGGCCAAGGGCGGGCTCGTCGCCGCCGCCAACCGCCGTCTCTATGAGGATATGACGATCCTTGCGGTGGCCCTGCTGCTGCTGCTCGCGGGCGTCTGGATTCTGGCCACGATGAGCATCGGCCGTCAGGTCGGCCGGCTGGCGGCCATGGCGACAAAGCTCGGGCTCGGCGACCTGACCACGCGCATTGCCCCGCCCCATCCGAGCGGCGAACTCGGCGGTCTGATGACGCTGCTCAACAACACCGCCGAATCACTCGAGCACCAGCGCACCGCCATCGATGAGCTCAACCAGAAGCTCACGCAGTCGCAGAAGATGGAGGCGATGGGCCAGCTCACCGGCGGCGTCGCGCACGACTTCAACAATCTGCTAACCGTGATCCTCGGCAATGCGGAGCACCTTGCCGAACGGCTCGCCGCCGACAAGGAATTGCGCGGTATCGCAGAAAGCATCGCAACCGCCGCCGAACGCGGATCGGATCTGACGCGCAGCCTGCTCGCCTTTGCGCGCAAGCAGCCCTTGATGCCGAAGAATATCGACATCGGCGAGAAGGTGATCGGCATGGAGCCGTTGCTGCGCCGGACGCTCGGCGAGGCGATCGAATGCGAATTCCGGCTCGGCCCTGATCTGTGGCAGGCCAGCGTCGATCCCGGCCAACTGGCCTCCGCGCTGCTCAATCTCGTGCTGAACGCGCGCGACGCCATGCCGTCGGGCGGCAAGCTGACGGTCGAGGTGCGGAATGCACCGCTTGGTGAAACCGATCTCGACGTCAGCGGCGAGACACGGCCGGGGGATTACGTCATGGTTGCCATCACCGATACCGGCAGCGGCATGACCGCCGAAGTGGTGCGGCGGGCCTTCGAACCGTTCTTCACCACCAAGGAGGTCGGCAAGGGCACCGGACTGGGTCTCAGCATGGTGTACGGCTTCGCCCGGCAATCCGGCGGCGCGATGCAGATACGGTCCGAGCCGGGACAAGGTACCGTCGTCAGGCTGTTCTTCCCCCGCATCGAGATGCCCCGCGCCGGCGCAGCGCCGATGGTCGTCCGACGGCAAGCGCCCACCGGCAGCGAAACCATTCTGGCAGTCGAGGACGACGACATGGTTCGCAGCTATGTCGAGGGCGAACTGAGGGCGCTTGGCTATCGCGTCATCGTCGCGCGCAATGCGCCCGCGGCACTCGACATCCTTCGGGGATCCGAGACAATCCATCTACTGTTCACGGACGTCGTGATGCCGGGCGGCATGTTCGGCACCGAGCTTGCCAGGGAAGCCGCCCGCCTGCGGCCGGGGCTGAAGATCCTGTTGACCTCCGGCAACGCCGAACATCCCGTCAACGCCGCCGACGGGAGCGGTCGCGCGGTGCAGATCCTGAACAAGCCCTATCGCCGGCTCGATCTCGCATCGATGCTGCGCGCGGCCCTGAACGCCAATTGAGCTTCTATGCCGGCAGCGGCGCGATGATCCGGCGGTAGAGGTGCCAGGTGGTGTGGCCGAGCACCGGCAGCGTCACCACGAGGCCAAGGAAATACGGCATTGCGGAAACCGCGAGCAGGATCACGATCAACGCCGCCCAGCCGATCATCGGCAGCGGGCTGGTCACCACCGAGCGAACGCTGGTGATCATCGCGGTGACGAAATCGACATCGCGGTCGAGCAGCAGCGGAAACGACACCACCGTGAGCGAGAACAGGATCAGCGACAGCGCCGCGCCGACTGCGTTGCCGATCGCGAGAAACAGCAGCCCCTCATTGGTAGTCAGCACCACCGTGATGAATTCCTGCAGGCTGCCGAAGGAGGCGTTGAGGCCGAGCAGCAGCGCGATCAGCAGCCGCACCTGGTACATCCAGACCACGAAAACAAACAGCGTGACGAAAGCCATCCAGCCGATCTCGCCACGCGTGCGCACCGTGGCCCAGATCGCACCAAGCGAGACCGGCAGCCCCGCCTCGCGCCGGCGGCTGACCTCGTAGAGCCCGATGGCGACGAAAGGGCCGATCAGCGCAAAACCGGCGGCGAGCGGATAGGCGAGATAGACCAGGCCAAAGCCGGTCAGGCAGAGCACGATCGCGATGCCGCCGGCGGCGTAGAAGGCGCCGAACACGAGCCCGTAGAGCGGCACCGCCTGAAAATCCCGCAACCCCTGGCCCAGCGCTTCCGCGATATCGGCTGCCGCAATGCGCCGCACCACCGGATCGGCCTTGCCGGAAATGGACATCCGCACTCCCCCTTCGTTTTGCGTATAGAGGCAGGCCGGTGCGGGAGATGTGTTGATCTCGGTCAAAGTTCAGCCCCGCGGCCGTCCCTGCGTACTCAGGGACCGATACGCCGCGGCGGTTGTTGTTGAAAAAGACGGATTATAGCCGGCGGAGCAAAATAATTTCCGCCGGCGGTTATAGGTCCCGGCGTTCGCCGGGGCGACCGCGGAGAGCGCGCGCCCTACCCCAACGAGCGCAGTTCCCGCCGCAGCACCTTGCCCGTCGCGGTCATCGGCAGCGTATCGGCGAACTGAACGAAACGCGGATATTCGTGGGCGGCGAGTTGCACCTTGACGAATTCCTGGATCTCGCGCGCCAGTTCGTCGCTCGCCGCGAAACCGGGGCGCAGCACGATCCAGGCCTTGATCGATTCCGTGCGGATCGGATCGGGAATGCCGACCACCGCCGACATCGCCACCGCCGGATGCTTCATCAGCGTGTGCTCGATCTCGGAAGGACCGACGCGATAGCCGGCGGTGGTGATGACGTCGTCCTCGCGGCTGACATACCAGAAATAGCCGTCGTCATCCTGGATGCCGAGGTCGCCGGTCAAGAGAAACTCGCCGGCGTATTTCTTCGCGGTCGCTTCCGGGTTCTTCCAGTATTCGATCATGGTGCAGGGAGAGGGCTGGCGCACGCCGATGATGCCGCGCTGACCGCGCGGCAGTTCCTCGCCTCTGTCGTTGACGATGCGCACGTCAAAGCCCGGCGTCGCCTTGCCCATCGCGCCGGGGCGGATCGGAAACAGGTTCGAATTGCTGCCGATCACGAGGTTGCACTCGGTCTGGCCGAAGACTTCATGCGCATCGATGCCGAAGGTCTCGCGCACCCAGCCGTGCAGTTCGCCGCCGAGCGATTCGCCGCCGGTAAAAATGCTGCGCAGCTTCAGGCCGGGATTTTTCACGCCGGCCTGGCGCATCAGTTTCAGCGCGGTCGGCGGCAGGAACGTGTTGCGGATGCCAAGCTCGGCCATCATCGCCATCGCTGCCTGCGGCTCGAATTTGCGCGCGCGATGGCCGACCAGCGGAATGCCGTGATACCAGAACGCCAGCAGGGCGTTGATCAGCCCGCCGATCCAGGCCCAGTCGGCCGGCGTCCACATCAGGTCACGGGGTCGCGGCAGGAAGTTGTGGCACATCTCGACATTCGGCAGATGGCCGAGCACGACCCGATGGGCATGCAGCGCGCCCTTTGGATTTCCCGTGGTGCCGGAGGTGTAGATGATCAAGGCGGGATCGTCGCAGGACGTGTCGACGGTGGTAAACTCCGGCGACGCCGCCTGCAAAGAAGCCCAGAACGGTTTTGTACCGGCCGACGCTCGGTCGCCGATCACGTAGACGTTCTGCAGCGCCGGGAGGCGATCGCGGATCTTGGCCAGCCTTTCCCAGCCGGATTCATCGGTGACGATGGCCCTGGCTTCCGAATTCGACAGGCGGAATTCCAGCGCGTCCTCGCCGAACAGGGCAAACAGGGGGATCGAGATCATGCCGGAGCGAAACGCCGCCAGATGCGCGATCGGCAATTCCAGCGACTGCGACAGGAACACTGCGACGCGGTCGCCGCGCGCAAGACCGTCGGCCTTCAGCACATTGGCAAACCGGCGGGAGTGCTCCGCAACGTCGTCGAACGAGGTGCGCGTGGTCGCGCCATCCTCATCGACATAGATCAGTGCCAGGCGACCGGAACCGTCCGCATGACGATCGCAGCACGCGGTCGCCATATTGAAGCGCGCAGGGATATCCCAGCGGAAATTGCGATAGAGCTCGTCAT
>CADEDX010000024.1:7804-26600 GCA_902826195.1 uncultured Bradyrhizobium sp.
GATAGCCTGTATCCGTACCCTTGCAGACGCCCCCCCCCCCGGAGAGGTCCGGGCGACAATGTGTCCGATCGTTGATCGAAATCAAACTCGAATTCTCGAGCGCGCTCTATTTTTATGACTGCGTCGCAGTGCGGCCTCCGCAGTTCCGGCGTTGGTTGCCTTGGGTTTAACCGGCCTTGTTTAATCGGCCCAAGCGAAATATTGACCAGATGACAAAACCGATCTCCGACCGGGCAGAAGTCGCCCTCGAATATCCCGACAAGTTCTACAGCGGTACCTTCGAGCGCTCATCCCGCTTCGACGCGTCGATGGATGCCACCGGCGTATTACTGGTTCTGGAGCGACCAGGTTCGGAGGACGTGCGCAAATCCGTTCACATCCACATCCACTACGGCTTGCTTGCCGATATCGTCGCGCAGCTCAGCTCGCAGGCGTCGAAGATCCCCGCGGACGAAATCCATCGCGACCAACTCAAGGACGCGGTCTCCCAATTCAATCGCGCCCTGCAAGCCGCCCCGAAACGATAGTCTTCGCATCCTGCCATTCATTTGGCCGGCGAATTGACCCCTGCGCGCCGCGTGACCGCGCCGACCGGCGTGGCGAACCCTTCCATGGTTCGAATCCGCTTTTCGAGCCACCAGCCATATTCCGCCGCCCAGTCCTCGAACTTCCGGTTGATCCCGAGATCGTGGGCCCAGTGATGGGCGATGTTGGGGTTGAACTGGGATTGCCGCCCGACCGCAATCAGGTCGGCCTGCTTGTTCTGCAAAATCGCTTCGGCCTGCTCCGCCTCGAGGATGATGCCGACCGCCATCGTCGGGATGTCCACCTCTTTGCGGACGCGTTCGGCGTAAGGCACCTGGAAGCCGAGGCCGCGCGGCACCTGCGCCGCCGTCGCCGAGCCGGAAATGCCGCCGGAGGAACAGTCGATCACGTCGACGCCACGCGCTTTCAACTCCCGCGCAAACACCACCGTGTCGTCCATGGTCCAGCCGTCCCTGGCGCCGTCGACCGACGAAACTCGGACGAACAGCGGCATGCCCTGTGGCATCTCGCGCCGCACCGCCTCGACGATATCGAGCGGCAGGCGCATGCGGCCTTTGAGGTCGCCGCCATACTCGTCGTTCCGCGTGTTGGAAATCGGCGAAAGAAACGACGCCAGCAGATAGCCGTGCGCGGTGTGAACCTCGATCGCATCGAAGCCGGCGGCCACCGCGTTGCGGGCGGCCTTTGCCCAGGTGCCGACCATCGCGCGGCATTCCTCGGTGGTGAGCTGGCGCGGCGTCAGCCATCCCCCCGCCACCGGCTCGCTGGTCGGCCCCACCGGCTGCCACACCTTTGCACCGGCCTTGATCTCCTCCGGTGTGAGCGGCCCCATGCCGTCCATCGCCCGTTGCGAAGACGATTTGCGGCCGCCATGCGCGAGCTGAATGCCGATCGCGGTGTTCTCGCCCTTCATGAAGGCGATCAGCGGCTTGAAGCTTTCGACCTGCGCGTCATTCCAGATGCCGAGGTCATGCTCGTTGATCAGGCCGATCTCTTCGACCCCCGTGGCCTCGACAAACACCATGCCGAACCCGCCGAGCGCGTAGCGGCCAAGATGCACGTTGTGAAAGATGCCGCAGGTGCTGCCGGGCCCGGCGCGATAATGCACCATCGGCGGAACGACCAGGCGGTTTTTCAGCGTCAGGTCGCGGAGCTTGAACGGCTGAAACAGCAGCGGTCGTGCGGCATCAAGGTTTGCGGCGGCAGAGGCGGACATGAAATTTACCTGTCGAACGGGGTGCGGAGCTTTCGCAAACGATTCCCCATTTCAGCCAACAGGTCCAGTGGCCGGCCGTGCGGGCCATAGCCGGCGAATGCATGCCTGCGGAGCCGGCATGCATTCAACAAGCTGGTCGGCGAAACTCAGCCTGTGAGTGCCGCCTTCACCATTCCGCTCGCCTTGCCGAAATCCATCTGGCCGGCGAACTTTGCGCGCAGCACGCCGATCACCTTGCCCATGTCCTTCATGCCCGCGGCGCCGGTCTCGGCGATCGCGGCTGAAATCGCCGCCTTCACTTCGTCGTCCGACATCTGCTTCGGCAGGTAGGCCGAGATGATCGCGATCTCCTCGCGCTCCTGTGCGGCGAGCTCGGCGCGGCCGCCCTTGTCGTAGAGTTCGACCGATTCCTGGCGCTGCTTGATCATTTTCTGAAACACGCCGAGCAGATCGGCATCCGACAGCGGCGGCTTGCCCTGCCCGCGCGCATCGATGTCGGCGTTCTTGATAGTCGAATTGACCATCCGGAGCGTGGAGAGCTTTCGCTCTTCCTTGGCCTTCATGGCCTCCTTGACCGCGTTGTTGATGTCGTCGCGCAGCATGGGTTCCTCGCGGAGATTGCAGAGAATCAGGTCCAGTCCAGAGATATCCGGTTAATCCTTCCGGCTTATATAAGGGCTAGCATGAAGGTCGAAAAGCATTTTGCTGCGCTGGCAGTTTGCCTTGTAGTGCTTTGGGCCAGCCGTTTTGCGCCTTATTCCTGCGAAGCTGCTCGCGAAGTTGTAACTTGGTGGAAGATCGCCGGGGCGGCCGTGTTGCTGACCGCTTTTATGTATATGATCGCCTACGACGTGGTGGCTCTCCTGACATTTTCGCTAGGTTGGGAGGGAAGTTTCGATCATCTCGGGGTCTACCCCGGCGACCCGCCTGCGCCTAACGCGCAACCGGTGTCCCTGAAGACCAAGTTGATGGTTTTCTACCCGCTTGAACTTGCCGCCGTCGTCTTTTTCCTGCTGCCTCTGTGGATGGAAGTGGCCTATTGCAGCTAGCCGGCCGGCGCTTCCGGACCTGAATTCGGGCCGAGGCCACATGGCAGGAACGAGCGAGCCTTGGCCGAATTGATTGAACCCCCCCCCCTTTCTGACGGGTTTGCCGGAACCAGCTGCCAAATATGCGGCAAACGCATGTGAATCACGCCATTTTCTGGCCTTCCGGCTTTGACGCGCGGGGGTGCTTGCGACTATGAAGTGCGCTCATGACAACATCTGAAAACGCCTCAGCCTGGCCGGACCACAAACCGACCGCGCTCCTCGTGCTTGCCGACGGTACCGTTCTGGAGGGTTTTGGCCTCGGCGCGGAAGGCCACGCCGTCGGCGAAGTCTGCTTCAACACCGCGATGACCGGCTATGAGGAGATCCTCACCGATCCCTCCTACGCCGGGCAGCTCATCACCTTCACCTTCCCGCATATCGGCAATGTCGGCACCAACGACGAAGACATCGAGACGGTGAACATGGCGGCGACGCCGGGCGCGCGCGGCGTGATCCTGCGCTCGGCCATCACCGATCCCTCGAACTACCGCGCCACAAAGCATCTCGACCAGTGGCTGAAGGCGCGCGGCATTATCGGTTTGTCGGGGATCGACACCCGCGCGCTGACCGCGCTGATCCGCAGCAAGGGCATGCCGAACGCGGTGATCGCCCACTCCAAGAGCGGCGAGTTCGACCTCCACGGCATGAAGGAAGAGGCGCGCGAGTGGCCCGGCCTCGAAGGCATGGACCTGGTGCCGATGGTCACATCAGCCCAGCGCTTCACCTGGGACGAGACGCCATGGGCCTGGGACAAGGGCTTTGGCCGGCAGAGCGATCCTGAGTTCAACGTGGTCGCGATCGACTACGGCATCAAGCGCAACATTTTGCGGCTGCTCGCCGGCGAAGGCTGCAAGGTCACGGTGGTGCCGGCGACGACATCGGCCGAGGACATCTTGGCGATGAAGCCGGACGGCGTGTTTCTCTCCAACGGCCCGGGCGATCCGGCCGCGACCGGCAAGTACGCGGTGCCTGTCATTCAGCAGGTGATCGCGTCGGGCACGCCCACCTTTGGCATCTGCCTCGGCCACCAGATGTTGGGCCTCGCCGTCGGCGCGAAAACCAAAAAGATGCATCAGGGTCACCACGGCGCCAACCATCCGGTCAAGGACGAGACCACCGGCAAGGTGGAGATCACCTCGATGAACCACGGCTTTGCGGTGGACCAGGCGACGCTGCCGGAGAACGCGACGCAGACTCACATCTCGCTGTTCGACGGCTCCAATTGCGGCATCGAACTCAATGGCAAGCCGGTATTCTCGGTGCAGTACCACCCGGAAGCCTCGCCGGGCCCGCGCGACTCGCACTATCTGTTCAAGCGGTTCGCCGAGCTGATGCGGGCAAACAAGCGGGCGTAAGCGCCCTCCTTTCGTTAAACGCTGCGCGACATATTACTATCCGCGTCGTCATGCCCGGGCAGAAGCGCGTCTTCGCGCTGGATGTCCCGGGCATCGGCGTCTTCACGCCCAGAATCAGACGTGGATGCCCGGGCCAAGCCCGGCCATGACGGGGATTTTGCCGCACTAGCGCTTCGCCACGCGGCATAATATGATTATCGTAATGTAACCAGGGAATTTCTATGCACGACACCCCCACCCCCAAGGTCGATTACGGCGTGACGCCGACGCATGTGATGGCGTCGATGTCCGGCCTCGATTTCGTCCGCGCCATTTTTGAGGGCAAGCTGCCCGCGCCGCCGATCATGCAGAACGTCGAGCCATTCGATTCCACCGCCGAGACCGGCCACGTCGTGTTTCACAGCGTGCCAGGTTTCCGGCACTACAATCCGATCGGCTCGGTGCACGGCGGCTACGCCGCGATCCTGCTGGATTCCGCGATGGGACTGGCGGTTCACACCGCGCTGCCCGCCGGCAGCGGCTACACCACGCTCGAATTCAAGATCTCCTTCATCAAGGGCATGACGAAGGATACCGGCCCGGTACGCTCCGAAGGCAAGACGCTCAGCGTCGGCCGCCGCGCCGCCACCGCAGAGGCGCGCATCACCGACGCCAAGGGACGGCTGCTCGCACATGCGACGACGACGTGTCTGGTTTTCGAGATTCCGAAGGGAACGTGACTCGTGGAAGACGGTTTGAGATGATAAATCGTAGGATGGGTAGAGCGAAGCGAAACCCATCAATCGTTCGCGCGGAGAGATGATGGGTTTCTCTTCGCTCTACCCATCCTACGATTTTCCACGATCGCGGAGAACATCGTGTCTGTCGTCAACCCTCACATCGAACCCCTCACCTTCGTCTTCGAGGACGACGGCCTCGTGCCCAACAATCCGATGCCGTTGCTCGTCTACAAGGCCGCGGTCGACGTCGCCAACGTCCACCCGGAACAGACCATCGAAGGACTGTTCGGCGCCAATGGCTGGGGCGCGATGTGGCGCAACGGCGTCTATGATTATGCGCACTACCACGCCACCGTGCATGAGGTGCTCGGCGTCGCCCGCGGCCGGGCGCGCGTGCAGTTCGGCGGCAACCGCGGCAAGGCGCTCGACATCTCGGCCGGCGACGTCGCCATCCTGCCCGCGGGCACCGGGCATCAGTTGATCTCGGCAAGCGACGACTTTTGCGTGGTCGGCGCCTATCCGCCGGGACCGCCGATGCAGATCACGCGGCCAACGCCGGAAAATCACGCGAAGGCGCTGAAGACGATCCCTGAAGTAAAGGTGCCGGAATCCGATCCGGTCAGGGGCGCGGACGGCCCCCTTGTCAAATTGTGGAAGCGAAGCGCGCGATAGTGCGGACGGGCCCGTCAGCCACGGCGCGCGATCGGCGCGGCCACGTCGGCTGACATCCCAGTCTCAAGCTCGCCGGAAGAGAGCCGCATCGCAGCGACCCGGGCGACAAAAAGCCCGATGACGAGGTTGGCCCGTTCGGTCTCCAGTTTGTCGCGGATCGGCCCGTTCGGCTCGGTCGCGCACATGCTCTTGATGCAATTGAGGGTACGGGACAATGAATCGACCACCGCCAAAATCGGCTCCATGGCCGGCGGCGCCGTCAGTGGTTCCTGCACGGCTTCAGCCTGCGGGGTCCGAAATTCAATGACTTTATGCATTCGCTCGTTTCCAATCAGACCAGCCATCACTGCACGGATCGGTTGCTCCCGCATCATTCTGCACGGGAACAGCCGTTGGCTTTCATGATAGCGAGGCCGCAAACAAGCTCGCTTAAATTGATTATCGGAATCTTGCAGCGCACGCCAAAGACGTGCGCTTTTTGCGCGCACTTTGTCGCAACAGCGCCCCGGTTCTGGTCCGGGGCGCCGCCCTTCGACCTGCGGCCGGCCGTTATGCCGCGTTGGCGCCTTCCTGGCGGCTGGCCTCGAACAGGAACCAGGTGCGGCGCTCGGTCTCGTCGATGAAGACTTCGAGCAGGCTTGCGCTGCCAGAATCCTCGTGGTCGTCGCAAAGCTTGTGGGCCTTGCGCATCGCCGCCGCCATCTTCTTGTTGTCTTCCATCAGTTCGCGCAGCATTTCGCGCGGCGGCACATAGTCGTCGTCGTTGTCCTGGATGGTCTGCAGCTTGGCAATCTGCCCGATCGAGCGGATCGTGACGCCGCCGAGCTTGCGTACCCGTTCGGCGAGTTGGTCGGTGGTAGCGAAAATCGCGTCCGACTGCTGGTCCAGCATCAGATGATAGTCGTTGAAATGCCGCCCGCTGACGTGCCAGTGGAAATTCTTCGTCTTCAGATAGAGGGCAAATGCATCGGCCAGCAAAGTGTTGAGGGACGCGGAGATCTTGTCCACTGCGGCCTGGGGCAGATCGGTCGGTGTATCGAGTTCGGGGGCTACCTTATCGGATTTGTTGTTGGTTTTGCTCACGTTGCACCTTCCTGTTAGGAACCGGACACTGCCGGCGATGGACTTTAGCCGTCGGACCACCTAACGCATCACTTTAGGGCTGGTTCCGCTGCCGGAACCGCCCGTTTTCCGGACCCACGCACATGGACGATTGGATCGACTATTACGATTCCACGCATACGATTTATGCGAGCAGGCTGCATCGCGACCTGCATTTCCAGATCATCGCGCGCGACATCATCGGCTACATCCCCTCGCCCGACGCCGTCGTGCTGGATTATGCCTGCGGCGAGGCGTTGTCGGCCGCCAAGGTGGCCGACGCCTGCGGCAAGCTCTATCTGGCCGAGCCCGCCCCCGGGGTCCGCGGCCGGCTGATCGCGCGCTTTGCACCGAACACCAAGATCCGTGTCCGCTCGCTCGACGACCTTCGAAAGATGGACGATGCGGTCGATCTCGTCATCATGAACTCGGTCGCGCAATATATGACGCCGGAAGAACTGGACGCGGCGTTCGCCGTCGTTCGCCGGCTGTTGAAGCCCGCCGGCCGCCTGGTGCTGGGCGATATCCTTCAGCCCCAGGTCGGCATGGTCAGGGACGTGCATGCACTGCTGAAATTCGCGCGCGCCCACGGCTTCCTGAAAGACGCCCTCTACGGGCTTGCAAGCACGGCGCTGTCCGACTACCGGCAACTGCGCACCCGCATCGGGCTTCAGCGCTACGACGAAAATGAAATGATCGAAAAACTCGCCCGGGCCGGCTTTTCCGCGGTGCGCGCGCCGCAAAATATCGGCCACAACCCCTGGCGGATGACCTTCGTGGCCCGGCACGCCCTGCAGCTCAGCTGACCCCCGTTGGAGCTTGTTAACCGTAAGGCGCGGAAGAGATGGTTCACCGCGCTGTGATCAGCGATGATCGCCTTGGCCCGGTGGCGGAAGCGTCGACGCGGGAGCAGTGCAATGCTCTTTATCCTGGTTCAAATCCAGGCCGGGCCTCCACGCTTCGCCCTGACGGGCTCCGCGTGGCGCAGCCGCGCAGAGACCGTCAGGTCGGAGCGTGTCCGGCGTAGCTTGAGCGTAGCGAAAGCGTAGACGGACCAAGACGGCCAACAGCCCCCCTTTCCGAGCCCCTCCAAATCCCCAAAAATCCCCGTTGATGGCCCGTTTTTGGGGGTTACGCAGGTGCGGAATCTGGTCTAAAGACCACCCGCGCGCGAGGGTGACCCGCGCTCTTGGCTTGGGGGACGCGCGGCATGCGCGCCCTTTTTTTGTGCCCAATTTCCAGTCTGAGAGCTGATGCCCAAAAGAACAGATATCTCCACCATCCTGATCATCGGCGCCGGTCCCATCGTGATCGGCCAGGCCTGCGAATTCGACTATTCCGGTACCCAGGCGGTGAAGACACTAAAGGAAGAGGGCTACCGCATCGTCCTCGTCAATTCCAATCCGGCCACCATCATGACCGACCCGGAATTGGCTGATGCCACCTATATCGAGCCGATCACCCCGGAAATCGTCGCCAAAATCATCGAGAAAGAGCGCCACGTCATCCCCGGCGGTTTTGCGCTGCTGCCGACCATGGGCGGCCAGACCGCGCTGAACTGCGCGCTGTCGCTGCGCCGCCAGGGCACGCTCGACAAGTTCGACGTCGAGATGATTGGCGCCACCGCCGACGCCATCGACAAGGCCGAGGACCGCCAGCTGTTCCGCGAGGCGATGACCAAGATCGGGCTCGAGACGCCGAAGTCGCGGCTCGCCAACGCCTCGGCCCTGAAGAAATCCTACCGCGACAAATACCTCGCCGAACGGGAAAAACTGTCCGGCGCGGCGCTGGAGGAGCTGGAGCGGCAATGGACGCTCGGCGAGAGCGAACGTCGCAAGCGCTACCAGGAGCACGCGCTCGGCCAGGCGCTAATGGCGCTGTCCGAAATCGGGCTGCCAGCGATCATCCGCCCCTCCTTCACCATGGGCGGCACCGGCGGCGGCATCGCCTACAACAAGGAAGAGTTTCTCGACATCATCGAACGTGGCCTCGATGCCTCCCCGACCAACGAAGTGCTGATCGAGGAATCCGTGCTCGGCTGGAAAGAGTTCGAGATGGAGGTGGTGCGCGACAAGAAGGACAATTGCATCATCGTCTGCTCGATCGAGAACCTCGATCCGATGGGCGTGCACACCGGCGATTCCATCACCGTCGCGCCGGCGCTGACGCTGACCGACAAGGAATACCAGATCATGCGCGACGCCTCGCTGGCGGTGCTGCGCGAGATCGGGGTCGAGACCGGCGGCTCCAACGTGCAGTTCGGCGTCAACCCCGCCGACGGCCGCATGGTGGTGATCGAGATGAATCCGCGGGTGTCGCGCTCCTCGGCGCTGGCCTCCAAGGCGACGGGATTCCCGATTGCGAAAGTCGCGGCGAAACTTGCGATCGGCTACACGCTCGATGAAATCGCCAACGACATCACCGGCGGCGCGACGCCGGCCTCGTTCGAACCGACGATCGATTACGTCGTGACCAAGGTGCCAAGGTTTGCGTTCGAGAAATTCCCCGGCGCCTCCACCACACTGACGACATCGATGAAGTCGGTCGGCGAAGTCATGGCGATCGGACGCACCTTCCAGGAAAGCCTCCAGAAGGCGTTGCGCGGGCTCGAAACCGGTCTGACCGGGCTCGACGAGATCGACATCGAGGGGCTCGGCCGCGGCGACGACAAGAACGCGATCCGCGCCGCGCTGGGCACGCCGACACCAAACCGCATCCTTCAGGTAGCGCAGGCAATGCGGCTCGGCTGGTCCAACGAAGAGATCTTCAATTCCTGCAAGATCGATCCCTGGTTCCTCGGCGAGATGCGCGGCATCATCGACATGGAAGCCAAGGTCAGGAACAACGGCCTGCCGCCGAATGCGTTCGGCATGCGAACCCTGAAGGCCATGGGCTTCTCCGATGCACGGCTGGCCGTGCTGACGGAGGCAACCGAGGCCGACGTGACGGCCAAACGGCACGCGCTAGGCGTCCGCCCGGCCTTCAAGCGCATCGACACCTGCGCCGCGGAGTTCGCTTCCCCCACCGCCTACATGTATTCGACTTATGAGGCGCCGTTCGCGGGCGTGCTGGCGGACGAGAGCGCGCCGTCGGACCGGAAGAAAGTCGTCATCCTCGGCGGCGGTCCGAACCGGATCGGCCAGGGCATCGAGTTCGACTATTGCTGCTGCCATGCCTGCTTCGCGCTGGCCGACGCCGGCTATGAGACCATCATGGTCAACTGCAATCCGGAAACGGTATCGACCGACTACGACACCGCCGACCGGCTCTACTTCGAGCCGCTCACCGCCGAGGACGTGCTGGAAATCATCGCCACCGAACGGCAGAACGGCACGCTGCACGGCGTGATCGTGCAGTTCGGCGGCCAGACCCCGCTGAAACTGGCGCGCGCGCTGGAAGCGGCCGACGTGCCGATCCTCGGCACCTCGCCCGACGCCATCGACCTTGCCGAGGACCGCGACCGCTTCAAGCGCGTACTCGACAAGCTGCGCCTGAAGCAGCCGAAGAACGGAATCGCCTATTCAGTGGAGCAGGCGCGGCTGGTGTCGGCCGATCTCGGCCTGCCGCTGGTGGTGCGACCGTCCTACGTGCTGGGCGGACGCGCCATGCAGATCATCCGCGAGGAAACCCAGCTCGACAATTACCTGCTCGGCACCCTGCCCGAACTGGTGCCGGCCGACGTCAAGGCGCGCTACCCCAACGACAAGACCGGGCAGATCAACACCGTGCTCGGCAAGAACCCGCTGCTGTTCGACCGCTATCTGTCCGACGCCACCGAGATCGACGTCGACTGCCTGTGCGACGGCAAGGACACTTTTATCGTCGGCATCATGGAGCATATCGAGGAAGCCGGCATTCACTCGGGCGACTCCGCCTGCTCGCTGCCGCCGCATTCGCTCGATGCCAGGATGATCGAGGAGCTGGAGCGGCAGACCCGCGAGCTCGCCCTCGGCCTCGACGTCGTCGGCCTGATGAACGTGCAGTACGCCATCAAGGACGGCGAAATCTACGTGCTCGAAGTCAATCCGCGCGCGTCGCGCACCGTGCCGTTCGTCGCGAAAGTTGTCGGCACGCCGGTGGCGAAGATCGCCGCCCGCGTCATGGCCGGCGAGAAGCTGGTGGATTTCAAATTGAAGAAGCGCAAGCTCGACCATGTCGGCGTGAAAGAGTCCGTGTTCCCGTTCGCGCGTTTCCCCGGCGTCGACACGGTGCTGGGACCGGAGATGCGCTCGACCGGCGAGGTCATGGGCATCGACCGCTCCTTCGCGGTGGCGTTCGCCAAAAGCCAGCTCGGCGGCGGCACAAGGGTGCCGCGCAAGGGCACCGTGTTCGTGTCGGTGCGCGAGACCGACAAGACCCGCATCACCGAGGCAGTCCGCCTGCTGCACTCGCTCGGCTTCAAGGTGATGGGCACCTCGGGCACCCAGCGGTTCCTGACCGACGAGGGCATTCCGACCGAGAAGGTCAACAAGGTGCTGGAAGGACGGCCGCATATCGTCGACGCCATCACCAATGGCGACATCCAGCTGGTTTTCAATACCACCGAGGGTCCGCAAGCGCTGGCCGACAGCCGTTCTCTGCGGCGGGCTGCCCTCTTGCATAAAGTGCCATATTACACCACTCTTTCAGGAGCTGTGGCGGCCGCCCAGGGCATTCGCGCCTATCTGGGCGGGGACCTTGAGGTCCGCACCCTGCAGAGTTACTTTTCCGAAAACTGATCGTTAGACGGGCGAAAAGCCCGCTAAACGATTGGCAATAAAGCCATATGGCAGGAACTCACCGCTCGTTTGGATGTTGAGTAGGCCCTTGGACGGGCCGAAAATTAATAGGCTGGCGGGCCCGCACTGGGCCATGAAAGCCCGAATCGAAATCTAAAAAGTGCCTCGTGCGCGCGACGCCCCGGGCGGCTCGCACGATGGAAGGACGGAAGAGATGATGGAAAAGGTACCGATGACCGCTGGCGGCTATGCCGCCCTCGAGGTCGAGTTGAAGAAGCGCCAGTCGGAGGACCGTCCGCGTATCATCGAGCATATCGCCGAGGCGCGCTCGCATGGCGACCTTTCGGAAAACGCGGAATATCACGCCGCCAAGGAAGAACAGTCGCACAATGAAGGCCGCATCGCCGAGCTCGAAGACAAGCTGGCGCGCGCTGACATTATCGACATCTCAAAACTCTCCGGCGACACCGTCAAGTTCGGCGCGACCGTGACGCTGATCGACGAGGACACCGAAAAGAAGACGGTGTGGCAGATCGTCGGCGAGGTGGAAGCCGACGCCAAGAAGGGCCGCATCTCGATCACCTCGCCGCTGGCCCGCGCCCTGATCGGCAAGAAGAAAGGCTCGACGGTAGAAGTGGTGGCGCCCGGCGGCGCCAAGGCCTACGAGATCACCAAGGTCGAGTGGCGATAGTCACCTGCGAGTTACTGTTGCGACAAAGCCGCGTTTGCCACGCGGCTTTTTTGTTGCGGCTGTCCTGACCGGATTGTGAGTGGAGGCGGGGCGGATTTCATAGTTCACCGGTGTTGTGTCGGCATCACACGCGATCGACCGCCAGCCTGTAATATCGTGGTGCTGGCTTCCAGCGTGTCAAAAAGGGGGACGATGACATGGACCAATTCGACAGGATGCTCGCGAAATATCAGCCGGTGGCGCTGAGCCTGTTTCGCTTCATCACCGGACTGCTGCTGCTTCAATATGGCGTCGCCAAAATCTTCAAATTTCCCGTGATACCGATGTTCGCCAATATCCCGCCGCTGATCACCGCGGCCGGCACGATCGAGCTGGTGCTTGGCGCATTGCTGATGATCGGGCTGTTCACGCGCCTGAGCGCGTTCATCCTGTCCGGCCAGATGGCCTTCGCGTATTTCCTCGGCCACATGTTCAAGAAGCCCGAGGAGCCGGTATTCCTGCCGCTGCTCAACGGTGGCACGGCCGCGATTCTGTTTTGCTTTGCGTGTCTCTATCTGGCGACGGCAGGCGGCGGCCCGATCAGTGCGGATGCCATGCTGCGGAAGAAGAACTGAGAACGTTCGAGTCTATTGCTTAGGGTGGGCAAAGCGAAGCGTGCCCACCCTACAAGATCGTTAGCCCGCCAGCTTGACATCCAGCGGCACGGCCGCTTCATATTTGGAATTGTGCAGCACCAGCGACGTCCTGACATTGCGCACGTGAGGCGCCGCCGTCAGGTGGGTGACGAAATTTTGAAACGTCGCCATGTCGGGCGCGACGCATTTGAGGATGAAGTCCACCTCCCCCGACAGCATCCAGCACTCCCGCACCAGCGGCTCGGCACGAACGAACTCTTCGAACGCGCGCAGATCCGCGTCCGCCTGGCTGGACAGATGGACCGAGGCAAACACGGTGACGTCGAAACCGAGCCGGCGCGGGTCGAGCAGGCCGCGGTAGCCCTGGATATAGCCCTCCTCCTCCAGCGTGCGGACCCGGCGCAGGCACGGGGGCGGCGAAATGCCGACGCGTTTGGCCAGTTCGACATTGGTGATTCGACCGTCGGCCTGGATTTCGGCCAGGATTTTGAGGTCGATTTCGTCAAGATTCTTCGACACGCGCGTCGGGTTCCCTAATTCTGGCTGCCTTGGGCAGGGTCTTGCAGGCAACTCTCTTAGCGCAGGCCACACCGCTTGCGCAATTTTATTGCGCGTGCGCCGCCACATTTCGGGGCTGTTACCCCTAGTTCCGGGGAAAATTCGCCGGGATGAATTGCAATTCTTGCATAGCTCCCCAGATGTCCTAGACTTGGATTTGACACTTTCAGCGCCCCGGCGAGGTCGTTCCGGGCCGCTTTCTGCCCAGTCATAAACAAACCCCCAACAAGAGAGGGAGCCTTCGATGCCCGCGCCTATCCATGCCAAGGTCGTCATTATCGGTTCCGGCCCTGCCGGTTACACCGCGGCGATCTATGCGGCGCGCGCGATGCTCGAACCCGTGTTGATCCAGGGCATCCAACCGGGCGGGCAGCTCACCATCACCACCGACGTGGAAAACTATCCGGGCTTTGCCGACGTCATCCAGGGCCCCTGGCTGATGGAGCAGATGGAGAAGCAGGCGGCGCATGTCGGCACCAAGATCGTCACCGACCTCGTCAACAAGCTTGAAACGGGCGAGCGTCCGTTCCGCCTGACCTGCGACTCTGGCGATGTCTACCTGGCGGACACCGTGATCCTCGCCACGGGGGCGCAGGCACGCTGGCTCGGCATCCCCTCGGAGGAAAAATTCAAGGGGTTTGGCGTCTCGGCCTGCGCGACCTGCGACGGCTTCTTCTATCGGGGCAAGGAAGTCATCGTGGTCGGCGGCGGCAACACCGCGGTCGAGGAAGCGCTGTTCCTGACCAATTTTGCATCGACCGTCACGATCGTGCATCGGCGCGATCATTTTCGCGCCGAGCGCATCCTGCAGGATCGCCTGTTCAAACATCCGAAGATCAAGGTGGTCTGGGATTCGGCGATCGACGAGATCTGCGGCACCGAAAATCCGGGCAAGGTCACCCATGTGCGCCTGAAGAACGTCAAGAGCGGCGCGCTCACCGATGTGCCGGCCGACGGCGTTTTCATCGCCATCGGCCATGCGCCCGCCACCGACCTCGTCAAGGGCCAGATCAAGTTGAAATCTTCCGGCTATGTCGCAGTGGCGCCGAATTCGACCGCCACCTCGATCCCCGGCCTGTTCGCGGCCGGTGACGTCGCCGACGAAACCTATCGGCAGGCGGTCACGGCGGCCGGCCTCGGCTGCATGGCGGCCCTCGAAGCCGAGCGTTTCCTGGCTTTGCGCGCGAGCGATCGCGCGGCGGCTGAATAATCATGCCTCGAACACGGGACGGATCAAAGGACATGGATTGGGACAAGCTGAAAGTCTTTCACGCGGCTGCGGAGGCGGGAAGCTTTACCCACGCCGGCGAACAGCTCGGACTTTCGCAATCGGCGGTGTCACGGCAGGTCAGCGCACTGGAGCAGGAACTGGCGGTATCGCTGTTCCACCGCCATGCGCGCGGGCTCATCCTCACCGAACAGGGCGACCTGCTGTTCCGCACCGCACATGACGTGTTCATGCAATTGCAGGCGGCCCGCGCCAAGCTGACCGACAGCCGCGAGCGGCCGAGCGGCGATCTCAAGATCACGACGCCGCCGGCGCTCGGCATCAACTGGCTGATCCCCCGGCTCGACGAGTTCACCGCCCTCTATCCTGATATCCGCATCTCGCTGATCGTCACCGACGAGGACCTCGATCTATCGATGCGCGAGGCGGATGTGGCGATCCGCACCCGCAAGCCGACGCAACCGGACCTGATCCAGCGCAAGCTGTTCTCGATCGGCTTCCACGCCTATTGCTCGCCCGAATACATCAAGCGCTTCGGCACGCCGCGCACCCTCGACGACCTCGACTCGCACCGCATCATCATGCTCGGCGATGCGCAGGTTCCGGCGCATCTGCAGAACCGCGCCTGGCTGATCGACGCCGGCCGCAACGGCTCGGGCCCGCGCGAGGCCTACTTCAAGGTCAACAATATTCTGGGTCTGGTCCGCGCCTGCCAGCAGGGGCTCGGCATCGCCGCCCTGCCCGACTATCTGGTCGAGGAAAACAGCCGGCTGGTGCAGCTGTTCGGCGAAACCGACTCGATCGCGATCGACACCTACTTCGTCTATCCAGAAGAATTGAAGACGGTGGCGCGCGTGCAGGTGTTCCGCGATTTCGTGGTGAGCAAGGCGCAACGCTGGCCATCGTAACAAGCATGATCCGCAACCGCGAAGAGCGATTTTCTCCTAACTCGCTCGCCTGCAAATCATGCTCCTCCGACACCCGAGCTCAGGCAACGTTTCATTCGCGTTGCCGGATTAACCTATTTTTATAGAGGGCCCGCTCATCGCATGACTGACATGCGGCTCGGACGGTTGCCGCGTAGCGCCGATGAGGATCATATACTTGAACGCTGAGCGGTCGCGTCGCGCATATGTCCCCCTCCTCCAGTGGCGCGGAAGTTCAGTAATCCCTCTTGGAAGGTGATTGTGTCGGCCTCACGTGGCCAATACCTCAAGCCGGGCTCTCTTGGGCCCGGCTTTTTTTCGTCTGCATCCTGACGCGGTTCCGCAGATTGACATTGAAGACCTCTACTAGCATCATCCGCACATGATCACGCGTTCGTGCGCAGCCCTGTCGTCGAAAAAAGGTCCCCATCCGGGGACGCGAGATCGACGCGCGCGCTGAGACCGCCGCAACCTGCGATCCCGAAAACCCCGCCGTCTGGACGGGGTTTTTTATTGGTCCCGTCTCCGGCTTAACCCGACGAGGAGATGGAACCATGACGAACCAATCGACCGACGATCTCACAAGCCGCTTGCAAGGCCTCTGGCTGCCGCTGATCACGCCGTTTCGCGACGGCGAACTCGACGAGGCGTCGCTGCGCCGGCTCGTCCAGCATTACGCGGCCGGCCCGGTCGACGGATTCATTCTCGCGGCGACGTCCGGCGAAGGCATGTCGCTCCGCGCCGACGAACTCGAGCGGCTGGTGACGGTGACGTGCAGCGAATTGGCCGTCAGCGGCCGCCGCCTGCCGATCCTGCTCGGCCTGTCCGGCGCCTCCACCGCCAGGCTGCTGGATGCGCTGGATGAGACGGCAACCCTGCCGATCGACGGTTATCTGATCGCGAGCCCCTACTATCTGCGTCCTTCGCAACGCGGGCTGGTGCAGCATTTCACCGCGCTCGCCGACCGCGCCTCGTGGCCGATCGTGCTCTACAACATTCCCTACCGCACCGGCGTCAGCCTCACCAACGAGACGCTGCTGCGGCTCGCCATGCATCCGAACATTGTGGGCATGAAGGATTGCGGCGCCGACCGCGCGCAGTCGATCGAGTTGCTGGGGACGCGGCCAGCCGGCTTTCGCGTGCTGACGGGCGAAGACGCACTGTATCACGCAGCGCTCGCCGACGGCGCCGACGGCGCGATCCTGCTATCGGCGCATCTGGAGACCGAAGCGTTCGCCGCGGTGCAGACCCTCATCAGGCAGGGCGACCGTCAGGGCGCACTGGCGTGCTGGAAGCGAATTTCCGTTCTGACCCGGCTCCTGTTCGCCGAGCCGAGCCCGGCGCCGGCGAAGTATTGGCTGGCGCGCGGCGGCCTGATCGACAGCGCCGAGGTGCGCCTGCCCATGGTGGAAGTGAGTGCCGAGCTCGCCCGCCTGCTGGACGAGGAAATCGAACGTCGCAGCCCACCGCTACTGCGGCGGGCGTAGAATGCGATCGGCGATCCCTCTCGCCCTCGATGGCGCGAGGGGTCAGCTGAGCAAGAGGTGATAGGTCAGCACCGGCGCGAAGCCGAGCACCATCGCCCAGATGACGAATGACGACACCAGCAGAACGTCATTTGCTCGCTGGGCGAGTTCGCCGATCGGGTATTTGTTGTCGCGCGCGGTCATCGTCATCCCCTCTTGAGAACCATCGAGGGCAACACCTATCGATAAAATTCTAATGCCGCGGGCGCGCCATCGCTCAAAATCGCGGCTTCGCACTCACCGACCGTTAACTAGAAGGCGGCGGGCAGCTGATCGGCGATCGCAAGTGCAATCAAATGCAAACGAAATCGCAACCAGGTTTTTAGAACTGGTCGCGTATCAGACTGGTAGGCCACAGGAAACGCGGGGGCGCGTCGTGCACTTCGAGAGCAACAATTCCATCCCTCAACAGGGCTTTTCCACCGAGGACATCGTGTGGGCCGTCGGCATCTGGTCGGTGATCCTGACCTTGTCTCCGGTCGTCGTGTTCTACGTGCTGATGGTGGCGTAGGAGCTTTCGCTCTCCGCCGTTACTGCGAGCGCAGGCATTTCCGCGCGCAAAAGAAAAACGCGCGGAGCGCCGCGCGTCTTTGTCACTGCAAAAAAACAATCCGGAAAAGGAAGCGGCGTGGTTACGCCGCCTGCTTGTGCATGGTGCCCGATGCCGACGCGGTTCCGCGGATCGCCTTGATCGAACGTTCGATCGCACCCCACAGCCTGGAAATCTCCGCCGCAGCCCGGCCTTCCGCGTAATATTCGCGGGCGCCCTCGCCCTGGCTCAGCGCCATCAACAGATCGGCGCGGTTGGTGATCTGGCCGCTCCACACCGGCGCGCGGAACTTCGCCAGCGCTTCTCGGGCAATGGTGACGATGCGGCTCTCGACGCCGTCGCGCTCGGCCGGAGCGCCGTTGACCACGACCGCATAGGGCTTGCGCGCCGAGCGGCAGGTCTGGATGGTTTCCTGCACCGCGTTGACGTCGAACACGCCCGGCCGCGCCGGAATGATCACCATGGTGGCGTTGCGGATCGCGTCGTCGACGACGGCGGAGAGATTCGGCGGCGTGTCGATGAACACCCACTCGACGCCGTCGCGCTTGGCGGCGGCGACGATGCCGCTGACGGAATTTACCGCGGTCTTGATCGGCGGTTCATTGGTGCCGCGCAATTTGTGCCAGAGCGTAAGCGACCCCTGCGGATCGGCGTCCACGAGCAGAATAGGCTTCGTTGCCTTGTGAACATGGGCAGCGAGGTGAGCAGCCAGGGTACTCTTACCCGAGCCCCCCTTACGCGAAGCGAAAACTATGACGTTCATAACTTGGCCTCCAGTTGACCCCAGAAGCTGAAAATGAATCACCGGGCTGATTCGCGAAAGAAAAATTTATGGATTGCCGTGATGCAGCCATGTAATTGCCAACAAGGCTGGTTTTTGAGTTACACGTGTGAGTACGGTCACTACCGAAAATGCGCCCCGTATCAGCCGAAGCAGCGCCAGTCGAGCGTGTGCCGGCTCATCGCGTGCCGTTGACGCGCTCGCGTTCCTGTTTAGCACGCTCGCGCTCGAGCCATCTGCGCTCGATCCATCCCAGCCCCTGCACCATCGGTTTTTGCAGCGGCGGCACATCCTGTGCGAACAAAGCGAGTCCAAGCGGCAGCATCCAGAGGCCGAGCACCGGTAGGAAGCTGAGGAAACCGCCGGCGACCAGGAGGATCGCGATTGGAACCCGGGCGTAGATCGACGACGGCTTGCGTACCCAGCCGACAAACTTCGCCGGCCCCGGCGGCAGCTTGTTCTCGAACCAGGCAAAGTGGCGGT
>CADEDX010000025.1 GCA_902826195.1 uncultured Bradyrhizobium sp.
TGCAGGCGGCCTTCAAGCCTGCCGTCGCTGCTCCGGGCACGCATCGCAATCCGTTCGGCCAGAACGTCGGGCGGCGCCGTGATCGAAACCACCACGACGTTGGTGTAAGCGCTGCGTAAGGCGCCAATGACCGTGCGAGAGACGTTGGCGACGACGGTTCGGCCGGCGTGGATGTCATCGTCAATCGCGCGCGACAGCGCATAGCAGTGTCCGTGTGCTTCCCAATGCATGGCATATTCGCCGCGCGCGAGCGCTTCCTGGAACGTGCCAGGACTGACGTCTTCGTTCTCTTCCGAGGCGGACGCGGCGCGCGTGATGACACGCCGCGGGAATATGATGTTGCTGTTATCGGCACAGGCCGCCTTGGCAAGGCCCAGCAGCGTATCCTTCCCTGCGCCGCTTGGGCCGACCACCAGCACCAGCCTGCCCGGCCCGATGGCCGTAGCGCTATCTGTCGCGCGTACTGTCAGCGTCTCCGTCATGCGACCCGCCGCCCTTCCCGCCAGACGCTGCGCACCACCGGAATGTCGCGCGCGACATGCACGCGGATCAGGTCGGCGCGCTTGGCGAGCGCAATCTCGCCGCGGTCGGCAAGGCCTACGGCTTCGGCCGGCGCCTTGGTGACGGTGCGCACCGCCGCGGCCAGATCGATCGCCGGAACCTGCCGCGGCAATTGCAGCGCGGCCATCAGCAGACTGGACGGAATGTAGTCGGACGACAGAATGTCCAGCAATCCCTCGCGGGCAAGATCGATGGCGGCGATGTTGCCGGAATGCGAACCACCGCGCACCACGTTCGGCGCGCCCATCAGGATGCCGATGCCGGCTTGATGCAGCCCGCGCGCGGCTTCCATCGTGGTCGGGAATTCCGCCACCGAGACGCGGTCCTGGATCGCATCGGCGACGTTTTCCTCCGTGGTGTCGTCGTGGCTGGCGAGCGGGATTTCGTAGTGATGCGCCAGCGCCACGATCTCGCGCATGTTGGCCGCGGCGTACGTCTTCTGATAGTAAAAGCGCTTCTCGAACAGTGCATCAAGCTCGGCGTCGGTCTTGCCGCCGCCCTTGCCGCGATAATAGTCGCGCAGCTTGACCTCGTCGCGGAACTGGCGCTGGCCCGGCGTGTGGTCCATCAGCGAAATCAGCCTGATGTCCGGCCGGTCGATCAATTCTTTGGCTTCCTCAACCACGCTGGGCATCGGGATTTCGCAGCGCAAGTGCAGGAAGTGATCGGCGCGAAGAAGATTTTCCTCGCGTGCGGACGTGATCGCCGCCGCCAGCACGCCTGCCCGGCCGTCGACCTCCTCCGCGCCGTCCTCGCGCCAGACCCGCAGCGAATCCAGCACGGTCGTAATGCCCGAGGTGGCCAACTGCCCGTCATAGGAGACGACAGCCGCGATCGGATCCCAGAACACTTTTGGGCGCGGCACATAGTGCATCTCGAGATGGTCGGTGTGCAGTTCAATCAGGCCGGGCATGACCAGGTCGCCACCGGCATCCTCGCTGCCCGCTGGCGCATCGCCCTCGCCAAACCCGGCGATGCGGCCGTCGGCAAAGGCGATCCAGCCACGCTCGATCACGCGATCGGCCAGCACGATGCGGGCGTTACCGAGGACCGTTTCTTGCGTCGTCATCTCATTTCTCTTTCTTCAGGCGGCAGCGGCAAACGACGTCACGTCGACGATGCGGTCGGCGATCAGGTGACGAATTTCGTCGTCATGGACGATCGCCACCATCGCGACCTTTTCCCGTTTCTTTTGCCCGATCAGCTCGACCACCACGGCGCGATTGGCCGCGTCGAGCGAAGCGGTCGGTTCGTCCAGCAGCAGGATGGGCAGATCGGAAATGAACCCGCGCGCGATGTTGACCCGCTGCTGTTCGCCGCCGGAGAAGGTCGACGGCGGCAGCGCCCATAGCCGCTCGGGAATGTTGAGCCGCCGCAGCAAGGCGCCAGCCTTCTCGCGGGCTTCCGCGCGCGCTGTGCCGTTGGCGATCAGAGGCTCGGCCACGACATCGATGGTGGCGACCCGTGGCACCGCCCGCAAAAACTGGCTGACATAGCCGACGGTGGAGCGGCGCACGCTGAGCACCTGCCGTGGCTCGGCGGTGGCCAGATCGATCACCGCGCCGCGGTGCCAGATACCGATCCGGCCACCATCGCATCGGTAATTGCCGAAGATCATCTTCAGGATCGAGGATTTGCCGGCGCCCGATGGCCCCGACAGAACGACGCACTCGCCCGGCTCAACCTGAAACGAAACGCCGCGCACCACTGGTAACTCGACGCCTCCCTGCAGGTGCATGACAAACGTCTTTCCGGCGTTGGTGATATCGATCATCGCGGTCATTGCTGGGCTCATGCCGGCAGGATGGAGGAAACGAGGAGTTGGGTGTACGGCTCGCGCGGGTCGTCGAGTACCTGGTCGGTCAGGCCGGTCTCGATCACCCGGCCGCCCTTCATGACCATGACGCGATGCGACAGCAGCCGCGCCACGGCAAGGTCGTGGGTGACGACGATGGCGGCAAGGCCGAGCTCGCTGACGAGGTTGCGCATCAGGTCGAGCAGCCGCGCCTGCACCGACACGTCGAGGCCGCCGGTCGGCTCGTCCATGAACACCAGCCGCGGTTCGGTGACGAGGTTGCGCGCGATCTGCAACCGTTGCCGCATGCCGCCAGAATAGGTACGCGGCGCATCGTCGATCCGCGCGGTGTCGATCTCGACCCGTTCCAGCCAGGACGAGGCGGTATCGCGGATGCGGCCGTAGTGGTTCCAGCCCACCGCCATCAGCCGCTCGCCGACATTGGCGCCGGCCGAAACCGCCATCCGTAGACCCTGCGCGGGGTCCTGATGCACAAAGCCCCAGTCGGTGCGGAACAGAAAGCGCCGCTCGGCTTCGCCTAATGCGGCGAGATCGCGCAACACGCCGTCGCGCATCCGGTACGACACCCGACCGGCACTGGGCGCGAGTTGCGCGGACAACAATTGCAGAAGCGTCGATTTGCCCGATCCGGACTCGCCGACGATCGCCAGCACCTCGCCGGGATAGAGCGCAAAGGAGACGTCGCGGCAGGCGGTCAGCCGGCCATAATTCTTGCCGAGATGATCTGCGACCAGCAGTGGCTGGTCGTCATGCAAAGAGACTTGCGGCTCAGCCATGCGCCCTCTCCTTGTGCGGCGCTGCGCTTTCGCTGCCGCGATGGCCGGCCGATTGCCGGGATCCGCAATAGTCGGTGTCGGAGCAGACGAACATCCGCCCGCCCTTGTCATCGGTGACGATCTCGTCGAGATAGGAATCGCCGGCGCCGCACAGCGCGCAGGGCGCGTCAAACCGGTAACGCGTGAACGGGTGATCCTCGAAATCAAGCGACACCACCTCGGTGTGCGGCGGGATCGCATAGATCCGCTTCTCGCGGCCGGCGCCGAACAGCTGCAGCGCGGGGCAATTATCCATCTTTGGATTGTCGAATTTCGGCGTCGGCGACGGGTCCATCACGTAACGCGCGTTCACCTTCACTGGATAAGCATAGGATGTCGCGATATGGCCAAAGCGCGCGATGTCCTCGTACAGCTTGACGTGCATCAGGCCATACTCGCCAAGCGCATGCATGCGCCGCGTCTCGGTCTCGCGCGGCTCCAGGAAACGCAGCGGCTCGGGGATCGGGACCTGATAGACAAGCACCTGCCCCGCATGCAGCGGCGCCTCGGGTATCCGGTGCCGGGTCTGGATCACGGTGGCGTCCGCCGTCGAGGTCGTGGTCGCGACTCCCGCCGTCTTGCCGAAGAATTTCCGGATCGAGATCGCGTTCGTCGTGTCGTCGGACCCCTGGTCGATCACCTTCAGCACGTCAGCAGGCCCAAGGATCGCCGCCGTCACCTGGACGCCCCCCGTGCCCCAGCCGTAGGGCATCGGCATCTCGCGGCTGGCAAACGGCACCTGGTAGCCGGGGATCGCGATCGCTTTCAGGATCGCCCGGCGGATCATTCGTTTTGTCTGTTCATCGAGATAGGCAAAATTGTAAGCCGGCGCGTTCATTCCGCGGCCTCCTGCATTGGCGGCGTCACGTTCGCCCCGGCGAATTCCTGGCGCAGCTTGCGCAGCAGGCCGAGCTCGGACTGGAAGTCCACGTAGTGCGGCAGCTTGAGATGCTCGACAAAGCCGGTCGCCTGCACGTTGTCCGAGTGCGACATCACGAATTCTTCGTCCTGCCCCGGCGCGATCACTTCCTCGCCGAGTTCGCGGGCGCGCAGGCTACGGTCGACCAGCGCCATCGACATCGTCTTGCGCTCGCTGTGCCCGAAGGCGAGACCATAGCCGCGCGTAAAACATGGTGCTTCGGTCGCCGAGCCCTTGAACTGGTTAACCATCTGGCATTCGGTCAGCGCGATCGAACCAAGTGGAACGGCAAAGCCGGCATCCTCGGCCATGAATTCGACCTCGACCTCGCCGAACCTGATCTCGCCGGCAAAGGGATGGTTGCGGCCATAGCCGCGCTGCGACGAATAGCCGAGCGCCAGCAAAAAGCCCTCGTCGGCGCGCGCGAGGTTTTGCAACCGCAGATCGCGGTCCGCCGGGAAGTTCAGCGGCTCGCGCGTCAGGTCCCCGACGGGCGCATCCTTGTCCCCGGCCGGTGACGGCTCGATCAGGCCGTCGCGCCCCAAAATATCGGTGACGCGCGGGGTCGCCGCGGCGGAGGCGTGGCCCGTCGCGGGAGCTTCGGGCGCAAAACCCTCCGCGAGCTGGGGGTCCAGCAGGCGATGAGTGTAGTCGAAGGTCGGACCCAGAATCTGGCCGCCCGGAATATCCTTGAAGGTCGAGGAAACACGGCGGCGTACCTGCATCGCGCCGGTGTCGACCGGTTCGGTCGCGCCAAAGCGCGGCAGCGTGGCGCGGAACGCGCGCACGAGAAAGATCGCCTCGATCAGGTCGCCGCGCGCCTGCTTGACGGCGAGCGCCGCCAGTTCCCGGTCGTACAGCGAACCTTCGGTCATGACGCGGTCGACGCCGAGCGAAAGCTGTTCGGAGATCTGCTCGATCGACAGTTCGGGGACGTCGCGGTCGCCGCGCCGCTCATGCGCCAGCAAGCGATGGGCGTTCTCGATAGCGCGCTCGCCTCCCTTGACGGCTACATACATGCTCAGCCTTTCTTCACGAGCCGCGTCGTACGCGGGATGGCAACGATGGAATCGTCATGAACCAGCACGACATCGATACCGCGCGGAAACAGCGCAGCATTGATAGACAGCCGCTCGAACAAATCACGCGGCTGGAGCGAAGCGTGCAACCCCGCCGTGCCGTCGATGCCGGGACCCTGCAGCTCGACGACGGGGCCGTCGCTAAGACTCTCAACCTGCAGGATCAGTGTCGTTGATCGGTCCGGATACTCGTTGCTGCCGAACGCGAAACGCTCCAGCGCCGGAAGGCTTTGGGGATCGCCGATCAGCGCGAAACTTGCCATCGATGAATCCGCCACAACAGGCGCGCTCGTGTGGAACTTGAGCCATTTGCCGACGTCCGGCCCCGCTGACATTTTTGAGTCCAGCCAAATCGGCGTGTCGTGATCGAACAAGGTCAGCGCAATGGCGGCGGCGCCCGGCATCATCCCGAGTGGCGCGCCCGCTGCGACAATACGCTGGATGCTGCCTGGTCGCGCCATTGCATCCATCACGGAGCGGAAGGTCGATTGCGCCGACAACACCTTATCGGAAAATCCTGCAGGCATCTCCGCGATTGTGGTCATGTCAGCCCTCATCCCGCACCAGCGTGTAGAAATCGACCCGTGTGGCAGCGGTCTCCGCGGCCTTGCGGTTTTGCCGCTCGATCATCGCCACCCGCAGCGGCGCGACGACTTTGTCTTCGATCGCGGCGACAAGTTTATCCGACTGCACCATGGCATCGCACAGCGCAATCAGCCGCGCCTTCTCCCGGTCCCGGCCGAGCGTGTAGCCGAAGCCAACCTCGCCGGTCGACAGCCGCACCGCAGCGCGCGACACCGTCACCTCGCCGAGATTGAACGGCACGCCATCGCCGCCGATGCGGCCACGTACCATGACGAGGCCGTTCTCAGGTTCGCGCAAGTCCTCGTGCGCGGGCAGCGCGATATCGGCGAGATGCCCGGCGATGTCGGCCGTCGCGGAATGCGCCAGCACCGCCATCGCCGCCTTGCGGCGCGCCTGGGTGCCGCTTTGGTCTGCCAGACTTTCGTTACCCGCCATCACATCGACCTTGCCAAACTTAAGTTGTCTATGATACTAGACAACTTAATAACGAAGCGCCATGACAAATTCGTGACATCGAGGTGATTTTTCAGATGGGCATTTTCGGTCCATGAGCATTCAGGACACGCCCTCCGGCGTCGCGTTGTGGCGGCAGGTCGCCGACGGGATCGAGCGTGCGATCGCCGACGGCCGCTTCGTCGCCGGCGAAAAACTGCCGGGGGAAATCGAGATCGCCGAGACCTATCGGGTCAACCGCCACACCGTTCGCCGGGCGCTGGCGACGCTGGCCGAACGCGGGCTGGTGCGCGCCGAGCGTGGCAGCGGCACCTATGTCGAAACCCGCCGCCTCGCCTATCCGCTGCGTTCACGCACGCGCTTTTCCGAAATCGTCGGCGCCGGCGGCCGCGAGCCGCGCGGACAATTCATCGATTCGACGCAGGAGGATGCGACGCGCGAGCTGGCGCGGGAGCTTGGATTGAAGACGGGGGCGCCGCTGATCCGGATCGAGGCCGTACGGCTCGCCGACCGCGCGCCGATCTGCGTCAGCACGACGTGGCTTTCAGCGGAGCGTTTTCCCGACGCCGCGAAAGTGTTCGCCAGTGTGCGTTCGATGACGAAATTGCTGGCGCATTACGGCGTGAAGGACTTTCGTCGGGCCTCCACCCGGATCACCGCCGCCATCGTCGACGGCACCGACGCCGCGCGGCTCGACCTCGCACTCGGTCGCCCGATCCTGGTTGTCGACAGCACCGACGTCGACAGCGACGGTACGCCGCTGGCGACCAAGCGCTCGCGCTTTGCCGCGGAGCGGGTCGAGTTTCTGGTTGAGAATAGTTAGGCCAGCGAGACCTTATGCGATCGCCCGCTTGCCGATGATCGCGAAGCGCAGTTTACCTGACATCCAGTCGATCGAGGATACCGTTATCAGGATGAGCAGGATCAGAAACGATACTTTTTGCCATTCCAGCACCCGGATCTGTTCGGCAAGCTGAAGCCCGATTCCACCCGCCCCGACGATTCCGATGATCGTCGCCGATCGCGTATTCGATTCGAAATAGTAGAGCACCTGGCTCAGCAGGACCGGAAAGACCTGCGGCAACAGCCCGAACCGGACGCTGTGAAGATGATTGCCGCCCGATGATCGAACCCCCTCGGCGGGGTTCTTGTCGGCAACCTCGATCGCTTCCGAGAACAGCTTCCCGAACGTGCCAAAATCGCTGCAGATCACCGCCAGGATGCCGGCAAACGGCCCCAACCCCACAACACCGACCCAGATGAGGGCCCAGATCAAAGTGTCGACGCCGCGAATGGTGTCGAGGCTGCGGCGTGTCAAAACGTGGACGATCCGGTTTGCGACCACATTGCGCGCCGCCAGCAGAGATACCGGTAACGCGAGCAGCGCCCCGCCCAACGTGCCGAGAAACGCAATCGAAACCGTCTCCCCGAGTGCATGCAAATATTTGAGTACTTCCGGCCAGGAACCGGGATTCGGCGGCACCATGAGCCGTACGAATTCGCCCAGCCTGCTCAGTCCCTCGGAGAGCCGGTGAAAGGGAATGTCCAGTTGGACAATCCCATACACAAAAAGCGCGACCGCGCCGCCAATGCCGATCGCGATTTTCGCCCGCTGCCACCAGTCCGGATGGAATACTTCCGGGTAGCGTTCGGCGATGCCGGCCCGATTTTCAAAACTGAAGGATGTCATCTGGCGGAGACCTCCAGCCCGAGGAGGCGGTGGCGCACCCGCTCCGTGACGAAGTCGATCAGCATGACAGCGACGACGATAAGCAGAAGGATGGCACTGACGTCGGTGTAATAAAACTTGCGAACGGCCTCGATCAAATCCTGGCCGATCCCGCCGGCGCCGACAAAGCCCATCACGGCCGCGCCGCGGACGTTGATCTCGAACCGGAGCAAGGCATAGCTTACGAAGTTCGAGATCACTTGAGGCAGAGCCCCAAAAAGGACGATCTGAAGCCAGCTTCCACCGCTTGCCGCCACCCCTTCGACCGGCTTGCTATCGATGTTCTCGACAACTTCAGCGAACTGCTTGCCCAGCGCCCCGGCGGTATGGATCGCAATGGCGAGAACGCCCGGCAGCGGCCCCAAACCGAACGCCAGTACGAAAATAAGGGCAAAGACGATCTCCGGAACGGTCCGGCAGAATTCGAGAACGCGCCGCGTGACGAACACGGTCGTACGGGATTTCAAGAGGTTGGCCGATGCGAGGAAGCAGAGAGCGAAACCGCAAAGCGCTCCCGTCAGCGTCCCCATGTACGCGATCAGCAACGTGTCGCCGAGAAGGCGCATCCAGCGCGGCAGTCCCCAGAGCCAATCCGTGAGATCTACCCACGCGGTCGAGAACGAAAACTTGGGAGCTATGCTAACAAAATAGGCCGGAAAACGCCAGAAATTCTCGACGAAACTTCCAAAGTTGACATCGCCCATCCACCCCGCCGCGATGGCCGCTACGACCAGGAGCGCGCAACCCAACCATACGCGCCTGCGCTTTGCCGCAACCGCTGACGCATAGCGATCAGCGAGTTCGCGCAGCCTTGCTTCCGGGAATTCGGGGACAGCTGTTCGCATGGGATGTTCGGAAGGAAGAATGAGCGGATCTTGCGATCCGCCCTTTACGTCCGACCCTTCGTTTCCCTCAGGACTTCTGCTTGCGAAGGCTGTCGACAAACTTGGTGAGATCAATCACGGCCTCATACGCCTTGTGATCGACTTCGACGAACGGCAACTGCTTGCCCTCGTAGATCTTGTCGAAGGCGACCTTGTCCTTCACCGCAATTTCAAGCACCGCTTTCTTGATCGCCGCCTTGAGATCGGCGGGGAGGCTGCCGAGGTATGCCATCGGCGAATTCACAATCTGTTCGGACTTCATGATGATCTTGAATTCGCTGGCTTTAGCCATACCCTTCCGCTCCATGCGGAGCAGGTTCGACTCCTTCTCGTCGTTCCACCAGTTGAACGCCGCATCGCAGGTTCCCTGCGCGAGCCCGATCACCGCGTTTTCATGGCTTCCCGAATAAACTACCTTGGAGAAGAACTTTTCCGGGTCGATGCCCATCTTGTCCATCGCAAAGCGTGGGACGTTGTTGCCCGACGTCGAATTGGGATCGACAAGGCAGAGGTTCTTGCCCTTCAGATCCTTTATGTCACCGTAGCTCGAATCGCTTTTGACGTAGAGGACCGAATAGTAGCCTTTGGTTCCGTCGCCATTCACTTCGATCGCGAACGGCTCGACCTTCGCACCGATGATGTAGGCGCGCGCATACGATGCCGGACCGTACATCGCAATGTGGATGTTCCCCGCCCGCTGGCCTTCAATTACGGCGGCATAGTCGTTCGCAATTCGCAGCGTGACCTTGGTTCCGAGCTCGCGCGACAGATACTGCGTCAGGGGAGTCCACCGATCGGTGGTGCCTGAGGCATTCTCGTCGGGAACTTTTGCGAACACCAGTTCAGGATATTTTGCCTTCCAGTCCTGAGCCGTGGCAGCCGAGGCTGAGAATGCCAACGCCGCCGCAGCGGCGAAAATCGTACGACGATCTATCATGACGCCTCCTGTTTCGCAGTTATGAAGCCGGCGGGATTTCAGTTCCGCGCCACCTTGATTTACAGATGCAGCACTCAGGCTGCGGCAACCGTGCCGAGCGCAGGAATCGCCGCGCTGGCCGGCACCTGCTCGGGCGCAACGCCCATCACCTCATCAGCCTCGAGATCGTAGAGTTCGCGCGATATGCGATCGGTCAACGCCACCGGCGCGCCGTCGAATACGATCCGTCCCGATGCCATGCCAATCAGGCGGTCGCAGTAGCTGCGCGCCAGATCGAGCGAATGCAGATTACAGACCACTGTGATTCCGAAATGCTTGTTGATCCGCAGCAGCGCATCCATCACGATCCGGGTGTTGCGGGGATCGAGCGAGGCGATCGGCTCGTCGGCAAGTATCATTGCAGGCTGCTGAACCAGCGCACGCGCAATTGCGACACGCTGCTGCTGACCGCCCGATAGCTGGTCGGCGCGCTGCGCCGCAATCGAAGCCATGTCGAATTGCTCGAGCGCCGACATCGCAATAGCCTTGTCCTCCTCGGGCCAGAGTTGCGCCAGCGATCGCCACGTCGGCACCGTTGAAAGCCGCCCCATCAGCACATTGGTCAGTACGTCGAGCCGGCCGACCAGGTTGAATTGCTGAAAAATCATCGCCGAGCGCGCGCGCCACTGCCGCAGATCCTTGCCGCGCAGTGCGGTGACATCGACGCCTTCGAACAGGATGCGGCCTTCGGAGGGTTCGGCCAACCGGTTGATCATGCGCAACAGCGTCGACTTGCCGGCGCCGGAACGTCCGATCACGCCGACAAAACTGCCGGGCTGGATCGAGAATGACGCATTGTCCACCGCGGCCTTGGTGCCGAACCGGCACGTCAAACCTTCCACTACCAGCATGCACTGCTCCAGCGTTACTGTCGTAGAGCATCGCTAACGGCTCGATCTGACAGTTGTGTGACACGCTGCTGCGGTGCGGCGTTCGTCCACAGCCGCCGCTCGCGTCATACACTCGTCATGATACTGTCATCGAGCACATCGAAGACGAGCGTGACTTTCCCTCGATGGATGGATCCTCCATGGCCGGCAAAATGCTATCACCTGAACCGACCGTCGACCCGACCGCCGCGACGCGCGACTGCAAGCTTGGCGCCTATACGGAAGTCGGCGCGCGGACCATTTTGCTCGAAGTCAAGATGGACGACTATTCCTACGTCGTGAATGACTCACAGATCACCTACACGGGAATCGGAAAATTCTGCTCGATCGCGGCGATGACGCGGATCAACCCGGGCAATCATCCGATGCAGCGGGCCTCGCAGGCGCATTTCACCTACCGCGCCAGCAGCTATTTTCCAGGCGAGAGCGACGACGCCGAATTCTTCGCCTGGCGGCGCGAACATCACGTCAGTATTGGCCATGACGTCTGGATCGGCCATGGCGCGGTCATCCTGCCAGGCCGCTCGATCGGCACTGGCGCGGTGATCGCGGCTGGCGCCATCGTCACCAAGGACGTCCCCGCCTACACGATCATGGGCGGAAATCCGGCCCGACCGATCAAGCGGCGGTTTCCTGAACCCATCGCTGATCGGCTAGCAAAACTCGCGTGGTGGGACTGGGACCACGAGACGCTTCGTCGCGCCCTGCCCGATTTCCGAAAACTCGATGTCGAGGGTTTCCTCGAAAAATACGAATCGGCCGAAACATCCAACCGTCAGCCATTGAACGAGAGTGCCGCGTCGTGACTGAACTGTACGTCGAAGGTGGCCGGTCCCTGCTCGGCAAGGAAATCGTCGAAACTTCGCTGGGGATTGCCGGCCGCGAGATCGTCGCCGTGGGCTCGGATAACGGCCACGGCGCGGCCGGCCTCGACGCCGGCGGTCTGCTGGTGCTGCCCGGTATCGTCGACCTGCATGGCGATGCCTTCGAACGGCAGATGATGCCGCGTCCCGGCGTCGATTTTCCGATCGACGTCGCCCTTGTCGACAGCGACCGCCAGGCGATCAGCAACGGCATCACCACCGTCTATCACGGCACGACCTGGTCATGGGAGCCCGGCCTGCGCAGTTCCGGCAATGCGCGGAAATTACTGGAAGCGATCGAGCAGTTGCGGCCGCAGCTCGCGGCCGACACCCGCTTCCATCTGCGCCAGGAGACCTACAATCTCGATGCGGAAAGCGAGATCATCGACTGGCTCTCGGAGGGCCGCGTCGACCTGCTCGCCTTCAACGATCACATGGACTCGACCGTTGCCAGTCTTGCAAAACCGCTAAAGCGCAGCCGGATGGTCGAGCGCACCGGTCTCACCCATGAGGCCTTCGACCACCTGGTGCAAAGCGTGACCGCACGCAGCCACGAGGTGCCGGCCTCGATTGCCCGACTGGCACAGGCCGCGCGCGCAGCCGGCGTCCGCATGCTGTCGCATGACGATGCGAGCCCGGCGATGCGGCAGTCCTATCGCGCGCTGGGCGTGACAATTGCGGAATTCCCGGTCAACGAGGAAACGGCGCGTAACGCCGCCGCGGCCTCCGACTTTATCGTGTTCGGCGCGCCCAATGTCGTGCGCGGCGGCAGCCATACCGGCTGGACCAGCGCAGCCGACATGATCGCCAAGGGCCTCTGTTCGGTGCTGGCGTCCGACTATTACTATCCGGCGCCGCTATTGGCGGCATTCCGTCTGGCCGCCGACAACGTGCTGCCTCTGGCGGAAGCGCGGCAGTTGATCTCGTCGGCCCCGGCGCGCGCCGCCGGCCTCGCCGATCGCGGCACGCTCGCTGCGGGACAGCGTGCCGATATCATCCTGGTCGACGACACGGTGCCGCTGCGGCCACGGGTCGTCGCGGTGGTTGCCGCGGGCCGCCTCGTATACCTGACGGAGGCTGATCGTCTCATCCGCTCCGCCATCGCGCCACGAAAGGCCGTTGCAGCCGCGTGAGGCGGCCTTATTCTGGTGCGATGGCAAACTTCCCTCGTTACGCAATCTACTTCACCGCCGCACAAGGCAGCGCGCTCGACCAGTTCGGCAGCGCGCTGCTCGGTTACGACGCCTATGGCGGCGGCGACCTGCCGTTTCCAAGCGGGCTGCCCTCGGACTGGCGCGACCTGACGCAGGATCCGCGCAAATATGGCTTTCATGCCACGCTGAAGGCCCCGATCGCGCTGGCCGACGGCAAGGCCGAAACGCGTCTGGCCGCCGCCTGTGAACTGTTCGCCGACCTCGCACGACCGGTGCCGGTGATCCGACCGGTGGTCGAGGCGATCAGCGGCTTCATCGCGGTGATTCCGGCCGAACCGTCGGCCGAGCTCGAAGTGCTCGCCGCCGAGGCGACCAAGGCGTTCGATCCGTTCCGGGCTCCGCTAACGCCGGAAGACCGCGCGCGGCGCAACCCGGAGAGGCTGACGCCGCGGCAACGCGACTATCTCGACCGCTGGGGATATCCGTACGTTTTCGAGGAATTCCGCTTTCACATGACATTGACCACAAGGCTTCCCGCCGAACGGCGCGAACCTGCTGTGGCGATGCTGCGCGAGCGGTTCGCGGCAACAGGCGTCGGACCGCTCGCGATCGACGCGATTTCGCTGTGCCGTCAAGAAGCCGCGAATTCACGGTTTCGGGTCATCGGCCGCTGGCAACTGCACGACTGACGGACGCGCGCGCTAGCGCCGCTGGTTATAAACGTCCAGACAGACGGCCCCTAGCAGCACCAGCCCCTTGATCACCTGCTGGTAGTCGATGCCGATGCCGAGGATCGACATGCCGTTGTTCATGACGCCCATGATCATGGCGCCGATGACAGCGCCGCCGACTCGGCCGACGCCGCCATAGGCCGACGCGCCGCCGATGAAGCAGGCCGCGATGACGTCGAGTTCAAAACCCGCGCCGGCTTTCGGCGTCGCGGTGTTGAGCCGCGCGGCGAAGACGAGGCCGGCGAGTGCCGCCAGCACGCCCATGTTGACGAAGGTCAAAAACGTCAGCCTCTCGGTCTTGATGCCGGACAGGCTCGCGGCGCGGGCGTTGCCGCCGATGGCATAGATGTGACGGCCGATCACCGTGCGGGTGGTGACGAACGCATAGAGCGCGATGAGCGCCGTCATGATGACGAGCACGTTTGGCAGCCCGCGATGCGAGGCAATCAGGCCTGCAAAGAACACGATGACGGCGAACAGCACCGCGCTCTTGGCGACGAAGAAGGCGAACGGCTCGACCTCGATGCCGTACGAGGCCTGCTGCGCCCGGCCCCTCGCGCTGGCAAAGACCATCGCCACCGCCAGCACCGCACCGATCAACAGCGACGTCGGATAGAGCGTGCCGGCGTCCGGAAACAGTTCGGGGATGAAGCCCGAGGACAGCTTTTGGAAAGTCGGCGGGAACGGCCCGACCGACTGCCCGGCCAGGATGGCAAGCGCCAGCCCCTTGAACACCAGCATGCCGGCCAGCGTCACGATGAAGGACGGGATCTTGAAATAGGCGACCCAGTAGCCCTGTGCGGCGCCGATCAGCGCGCCGACCAAAAGGCAGGCGACGAAGGCCAAGGGATAGGCGACGTGATAGCGCACCATCAGGACAGCAGCGACCGCGCCGACAAAACCTGCAACCGAGCCGACCGACAGGTCGATATGGCCGGTGACGATGACCAGCAGCATGCCGAGCGCCATGATCACGATATAGCTGTTCTGCAGCACCAGATTGGTCAGGTTCAGCGGCTGCAGCAGCGTGCCGTCGGTCATGACCTGGAAGAACAGCATGATCGCGAACAACGACAGCAGCATGCCGTAGTTACGCAGATTGCTCTTGATGAAGCCGGCCTGCCCCGGCAGCGCAACCGCCTTGTCGGTCATGGCCGGAAATCTCCCTGAAGCATCCTCTTGTCCGGTTCCCTGTTGCGCATGATGGCGCGCATGATCTTTTCCTGGCTGGCCTCGGCGGCGGTGAACTCGCCGGCAAAGGCGCCGTCATTCATCACGCAGATGCGGTCGCAGACGCCAAGCAGTTCGGGCATTTCCGAGGAGATCATCACCACGCCCTTGCCCGCCTCGGCCAGCTCGTTGATGATACAGTAGATTTCGTATTTTGCCCCGACGTCGATGCCGCGGGTCGGCTCGTCGAGGATCAATACTTTCGGATCGGTCATGAGCCATTTCGACAGCACCACCTTCTGCTGGTTGCCGCCGGAGAGCTGGCCGGTCTCCTGATAGACGTCGGCACAGCGGATCCGCATCCGGCTACGGTAATCGTTCGCGACGCGCAGTTCCGACATGTCGTCGATGACGCCGTGCCGCGCCACGCGCTCGAGACTTGCCAGCGTGATGTTCTTGCGGACGTCGCTGTCTAGGATCAGGCCAAGCTGCTTGCGGTCCTCGGTGACGTAGGCAAGGCCAGCATCAATCGCCGCCGCCACGCTCGACAGGTCGACCTGCCGGCCATCGAGCCAGACTTTTCCGCTGATCTTATTGCCCCAGGCGCGGCCGAACAGGCTCATGGCGAATTCGGTGCGGCCGGAACCCATCAGGCCGGCAATCCCCACCACCTCGCCGCGCCGAACCTCGAAATTCACGCCCTTGATCACCCGGCGGTCTTGGTGCTGCGGGTGATAAACGGTCCAGTCCTGCACCGCGAAAACAGGTTCGCCAATCGTGGCTGCCCGCTGCGGAAAGCGATGGGCCAGGTCGCGATCGACCATGCTGCGGATGATCCGATCCTCTTCCACCGGCCCGGCGTGGCAGTCGATGCTGTCGACGGTGCGGCCGTCGCGCAGCACCGTGATCTTGTCGGCGACGCGGGCAACCTCCGGCAATTTGTGCGAGATCAGGATCGAGGCGATGCCTTGGGCGCGGAACGCCAGCAGGCGCTCCAGCAAGGCTGCGCTGTCGTTCTCGTTCAGGCTGGCGGTCGGCTCGTCGAGGATCAACAGCCGGACTCGCTTCGACAGCGCCTTGGCGATCTCCACGAGTTGCTGCTTGCCGACGCCGAGGTCCGTCACCAGCGTATCGGGCGTCTCGGTGAGGCCGACCTGGACGAGAAGCTCCTGGGTCCGGCGGTAGACGGCATCGCGGTCGATCACCCCGAAGTGCGAGGGCGGCTGCGACAAAAAAATGTTCTCCGCGATCGACATCAACGGAATCAGCGCGAGCTCCTGATGGATGATGATGATGCCGAGCGCTTCGGAATCGTTGACTCCGCGAAAGCGCCGTTCCTCGCCATCAAAGATGATGCTGCCTTCATAATCGCCGTGGGGGTAGACGCCGCTCAGCACCTTCATCAGGGTCGACTTGCCGGCGCCATTCTCGCCGACCAACGCATGGATCTGCCCTGCCTCCACCGTGAAGTTGACATCACGCAAGGCCTGAACCCCGGAAAAGCTCTTGCTCACGCCGCGCATTTCGAGGATTGCGGTCATCGCGCCATCACGTCCATTATCTGTGCCCACTTCGGCGGCGGCGCCGTGTTCGCCGGCGCCGCCGCTATCCGTCAATTGAACTGCGAACGCTTGTAGTATCCGCTGTCGATCAGCACTTTTTCCCAGTTGCTCTTGTCGACGACGACAGGCTTCAGGAGATAGGACGGTACCACCTTGACGCCGTTGTTGTAGGTCTTGGTGTCGTTGACGGTCACTTCCTTGCCGCTGAGCGCGGCGTCAACCATGTCCGCCGTGACGCGCGCCAGATCGCGGGTATCCTTGAAGATCGTCGAATATTGCTCGCCGCGCTGCATCGACTTGATCGACGGCACCTCGGCGTCCTGGCCGGAAACGATCGGCATCGGCATGTTGCCGCTACCATAGCCGACGCCCTTCAATGACGAGAGAATGCCGATCGACAAGCCGTCATAGGGCGAGAGCGCGGCATCGACCCGCTTGCGGCCGTAAAACGCGCTCAGGAGGTTGTCCATCCGCGCCTGCGCCGTGGCGCCGTCCCAGCGCAGGGTCGAAACCTTGTCCATGCCCTTCTGACCGCTGCCGATCACCAGCTTGCCGCTGTCGATATAGGGCTGCAGCACAGACATCGAACCGTTGTAGAAGAAGTAGGCGTTGTTGTCGTCCGGAGAGCCGCCGAACAATTCGATGTTGAACGGCCCCTTGCCTTCCTTCAGCCCGAGCCCCTGCTCGATGGACTGCGCCTGCAGCACACCGACCTGGAAATTCGCATATTAGTCGACATTGGGCGTGTCGCGGATCAGCCGGTCATAGGCGATGACCGTGATGCCCTTGGCCTTGGCCTGCTTCAGCACGTCGGACAGCGTGGTGCCGTCGATCGCCGCGATCACCAGAACCTTGGCGCCCTTGGTCACCATGTTCTCGACCTGCGAGAGCTGGTTCGGAATGTCGTCCTCGGCATATTGCAGGTCGGTGCCGTAGCCGCGCTCCTTCAGGGTTTTGACGATGTTGTTGCCGTCGTCGATCCAGCGCGCCGAAGATTTCGTAGGCATGGCGATGCCGACGGTCCCCTTGCTTTGCGCGAACGCGCCGGTCGCCGTCGCGGCCATGGTTGCCGCCAGCGCCAGCGCCAGCGCCGACAATGTGGTTTTCAGACTGCTCATGCTTCACTCCCTTGATCTCAGAGGATCTATGGTTCGTTGATCGTCGGACCGCTGAATGCGGTTCTTGAAACGCGGTGATTCCGTGCGTCTGTGCGCGCTTCGTTTTCCTCCATCAATCCGTTGAAAGTCTTACGTCGGGCTCCGGGCGGCCGCGCGCCGCGGCTTCGAGCACGAAGGTGCGGCCATGACCGGGATCGGCGCGCTTGGCCTCCTCCGTCATGCCCTGCCACGCCGAGGTGACCAGCAGGCGCGAAAAATCCCGGCCGATGAAGGCGGGACAGCTCGACTGCGGCGCGGGAACGCGCAGGCTGCGAAGATGCTGCCCTTGCGGACCGTAAACATCGATGCAGCCGCCGCCCCAGCGCGCATTCCAGATCAGCCCGTCGGCATCGACCACCGCGCCATCAATGCCGCCGCCGCCCCGGCGGGTGACCAACGCGACAGGCTCGCCCCGCGGCAGGCCGGTCGTGGGATCGAGATCGACCCGGAACAGCACGTTTTTGCCGGTGTCGGCGAAATAGCCGATCGCCCCGTCCGGCGAGAAGCAGATCGCATTCGGGATGGTGATCTGCCCATAGAGCAGCGAAAGCTCGCCGCGATGCAGCGCATAGATGGCGCCCAATCCACGCTCGGCCTGGCGGCCCATGGTGCCGATCCAGAAGGTGCCGGACGGATGCACGCGGGCGTCGTTCGAACGCGTCGCGGCATTGTCCGCCTCGAGCGGAAGGTACGGCGTCATTCGCCCATCCGCCGTGTCGCGAACATAGAGGCCGTCATCGGCGACCAGAAGCTGGCGATGCGCATCGATCCGCCCAAGCGCGCTGCCCATCACGCTGAGTGAATGGATGGTGATCTGGCGGGTGCCAAGCCGCGCCTCGAACAGTTTGCGTTCGACGATGTCGAACCACCATGCCGTATCGGTGGTTGCGTCATAGGTCGGCCCCTCGCCGAGATGGCATCGTTCATCGCAAAGAACGACGGTCGGCACCTGTTCCATTTCGCCGTCGTCGTTCATCGCCCTGCTCCCCTCGGCGATTCTACGGCGGAATGTGTCTCGATTGCGCCGGGATAGGCATGCGTGAAGCCGTAGCGCGTGCTGTGGCGATAGACCTCGCCCGGCCCAAGCCGTGCGGTCGGGAAATCCGGCCGGTTCGGCGTGTCGGGCCACGCATGCGGCTCGAGGCAGATGGCGTCGGATTGCCGGTAGAGGCGACCGCCCTTTCCGGCGGTCGAACCGTCGAGAAAATTTCCGGAATAGACCTGTAGGCCCGGCTGATTGGTGAACAGTTCGAGCACGCGGCCTGACGCGGGCTCGGCGAGCCGCGCCGCGAAGCGCGGTTCGCCGCTCGCCGGGGCAAGGCAGAAATTGTGGTCATAGCCGCGGCCGACGCGAAGCTGCGGATGGTCGTCGCGAATCCGCGCGCCGACAGGGGCGCCGACGCGGAAGTCGAACGGCGTATCGGCTACCGCGCAGGGCGGCTGCCGCAGCGGGATCGCGCCGGCATCGATGGCAAGGAAATGATCCGCTGCCACGGTCAGGTGATGATCGAGAATGCTCTTGCCCGAGCGCGCACCGGCCAGATTCAAAAAGCTGTGGTTGGTGAGATTGACCACGGTCGGCCGATCGGTGCGTGCCGTCATGTCGAGTGACAGCTCCATCGGTCCGGTCAGGCTCCAGGTCAGCTCCACATCGAGCGTACCTGGATAACCCTGTTCGCCGTCGGCGCTGGTGTAGGCAAGTGTCACGGCCGGACGGTCGCCGTCCTCGACCGCAACGATCCGCCAGTTGCGGCGGTCAAAACCTTCCAGACCGCCATGCAACGCATTGGCGCCATTGTTGGCCGTGAGGTGCACTTCGCTTCCATCGAGCATGAAGCGCGCGCCGGCGATGCGGTTGGCATAGCGGCCGATGGTTGCCCCGAAGAATTGGCGACGGGCGAGATAGCCATCCCAGGCGTCATGGCCGAGCACAATGTCGTCGCGGCGTCCGGCGGCATCCGGCACCAGCAAGGCCTGCAGCGACGCGCCGTAGGTCATGATGCACGCTTCCAGTCCATTTGCCGCCTGCAGGACAACGCGCTCTACCTCGCCGCCGTCAGGCAGCATGCCGAAGCGGGAACGCGTGATGCGGGAGACGGCTGTTACGCTCATACCTCAATCCTCGAACGGCTCAACCATGCGGCGACGTCCCAGCAGGAACGCGTCGGCGACCAACTGAAGCGGCGCCAGATCGACGTCGCTATCGCCGCTCGCGGCAAGCTCGTGGAAGCGGCGATAGAGCGCGGGATATTCCGCCTTGGCGGCATCGACGTGCTGCAGGTCCCCCACCCTCAACTTCCTGCCCCCATGCGAAAACGAGACCAGGCCGCCATCGGTCTGGATCTCGATGTCCCACGTCTGCGGACCGGTCTGGCGAAAATCGAACTCGGCCGCGATCTTCAGCCCCCGCGCATCTGACAATGCGAGGTTGGCGGCGATCGGTGCATCGCGATTGGCGGGAAATGCAAGATCGGCCGAGGTGACAAACAGGGACTGCGGCAGAATCCGCGTCAGGATCGAAAGCGCATTGATGCCGGGATCGAACACACCGAGCCCGCCGGGCGCGAAAATCCAGGCCTGCCCGGGATGCCAGACCCGCACGTCTTCCTTCCAAATGATCCGCACGGAATTGATCTGACGTCCCGCCAGCCATTGCCGCGTTGGCTCGACCGCCGGCGCGTACCGTGAATGCCATGCGGTAAACAGCGTGCGCCTCGCCACCCGCGCGGCAGCGGCGAGCGGCGCGATCTCGGCCACGGTGGCGCCCGGCGGCTTTTCCAGCAGCACATGCTTGCCGGCGGCCAATGCTATTGCCGCCTGGGAGTGACGAACCTGCGGCGGCGTACAGATCGCCACGGCATCGATGTCGGGACCACCGCGCAACAACTCGACCAGCGTCGCCGCATGCGGCACGCCCGGCAGCGACGCAACGGGGTCAGCCACCGCAACGAGTTCCACGCCCTCGCTCGCGGCAATCGCCGGCATGTGCTGATCGCGCGCGATCTTGCCAAAACCAACGATGGCGACGCGAAGCGAACTCATGACTTTTCTCCAGACCCGAATGTCGGCGAGATCGCGCGCGCAACTCCTGACGATACCGGCGCTCCCTCATGACGCCGCAAGCCGTTATGAATCACCTCGGCCATCGCCGATGAAGCCGCGTCGGCATTGCCATCAGCGATCGCATCGACAATGCGCTGGTGCCAGAGCAGCACCGTCTGGCGATCCTGCGTTTCGACCGGCGCGCTGAGCAGGAACGAGGCCCGCAGCGCCGCCTCGATGACGTTGCCGATCGAACGCATGAACAGATTGCCGGAGGCATTGGCCACGGCCAGATGCAAAGCAAGATCGCCGTCGGCAAAGCCAACGGAGTCGGAAGCCTCCGCCCGCATCCGCGCCATACTTTGACGGAGTTCGGCGATGTCGGCCTCGGAGCGGCGGCCGGCCGCGAGCGCGGCGGCGCGCGGTTCGACGGCAAGGCGAATTTCGGCGAGATCATTGAGAAAGCGGCGGTCGATGCCGGCATCGAGATGCCAGGCCAGCACGTCGGCGTCGAACATGTTCCAGGCGCCGCGCTCGCGCACGACGGTGCCGACCCGCGCCTTGGTAGTGAGCAGTCCCTTCGCTACCAGCGTCTTGACGCTCTCGCGCAACACCGGCCGCGATACGCCGAACATCACCGTGAGTTCGGCATCGCCCGGCAGCCGGCCACCCTCGGCATAACGGGCGGCGATGATGTCGATGCCGATGCTGCGCGCAACCGCCGCGTGGTTCGAATGGGCGCGGCGCGTCGGGATGACGACGAGCCGGGACGTCATTGTTTCCATCCTTGAAGTTAGTATCTCAGCACCTTTTGGTGGTGTGTTTGAGGTCAGAGCCACAACATTTTCATGAAACGTCGATGCTGACTAGTCATATTATTTGACTATTCCAAGTCGAAGCTCGGCAACGACATCGAAGGATTAGTTTCCCATGAAGACGGGCTCTGACAGCGTTCCGGTGCGTAAGGGCGCTTGATCGCGCGCGCGGTTTGACCTTGATTGCCTCGACCAAGCCGCCGCTGAAGGATTCGACATGCAGCCCGTCCCCGCAAAGCCGCTCTACATCCGCATGCATCCGGATGACAACGTCGCGATCGTTGCGAACCGCGGCGGCTTGCAGCCAAGCGCCGAATTCGCCTGCGGTTTGCGGCTGGTCGAACAGATTCCGCAAGGCCACAAGGTTGCGCTTGCCAATATCGCGGAAGGCGAGGTCATTCGCCGCTATGGCGAGGTGATCGGCCATGCCGCGGCGTCGATCGCGCGTGGCAGCTGGGTGAAGGAAGCGCTGGTGCGGATGCCCGACGCGCCCTCCTTCGACAATCTGCCGAAGCCGAATGGCGGCGCGATCAGGCTGCCGCCGCTGGAAGGCTATACGTTCGAAGGTTTTCGCAATGCCGACGGTTCGGTCGGCACCCGCAACATCCTGGCGATCTCGACCAGCGTACAATGCGTCGCCGGCACGGTCGAGTTCGCGCTCGACCGGATCCGCAAGGAGCTCTTGCCAAGATATCCCAGTGTCGACGACGTGGTGGCGGTGACGCACGCATATGGCTGCGGGGTGGCGATGAACGCGCCCGGCGCGGCCGTTCCGATCCGCACGCTGCAGAATCTCGCGCGCAATCCCAATTTCGGCGGCGAGGTGATGATCGTCGGCCTCGGCTGCGAAAAGCTGCAGCCTGAACTGCTGCTGCCGGAGGGCATGAACGCCGACGACGAAATCATGCGCATGCAGGACGAGGGCCTCACAGGCTTTGGGGAAATCGTCGAGGACATCGTGCAGATGGCCGATGCGCGCTTGCAGATCTTGAACCGGCGGCGGCGCGAAACGTGCCCGGCCTCGGCGCTGGTGGTCGGCATGCAGTGCGGCGGCAGCGACGCGTTCTCGGGGGTAACAGCCAATCCGGCGCTGGGCTTTGCCGCCGATCTGCTGGTGCGCGCCGGCGCCACCGTGATGTTCTCCGAAGTCACGGAGGTGCGCGACGCCATCCATCTGCTGACGCCGCGCGCGGCGAGCCAGGACGTCGCTGACGCGCTGGTGCGTGAAATGGCCTGGTATGACCGTTATCTCGCCGGCGGTGAGGCCGATCGCAGCGCCAACACCACGCCGGGCAACAAGAAGGGTGGCCTCTCCAACATCGTCGAAAAGGCGATGGGTTCGGTGATCAAGTCAGGCACCACCCCGATCGCCGGCGTGCTTGCGCCGGGTGAGCGAGCCAGCCAGAAAGGGTTGATTTTCGCGGCGACACCGGCCAGCGACTTTGTCTGCGGCACACTGCAACTGGCCTCGGGCATGACGCTGCACGTCTTCACCACCGGCCGCGGCACACCCTACGGGCTTGCCGCGGTACCTGTGATTAAGGTGTCGACACGCAGCGAACTCAAGCAACGCTGGCACGATTTGATCGACGTCGACGCCGGCAGTATCGCCACCGGCGATGCGACGATCGAGGACATCGGCTGGGAACTGTTTCGCCTGATGCTCGAGGTGGCGAGCGGCCGCGAGACCTGGGCCGAACACTGGAAGCTCGCCAACACACTCGCTTTGTTCAATCCGGGCCCAGTGACGTAGCGGCCCTGCCGGACGCAATCACGCTGCGATCAGCCTTTGGATCTGCGGGGCAACTCGCGCGAGCGCTGTTGTTGTACCAATCGGAATACGGCGCATTCCAGCGCGCCGATAGAACATCTCCCATGCCATAAACAAGATCGTGATAGGTGACGCAGCACACATCCGCCCGTGACCGTTGGCCGTAATGCGGTGGTGCAAGGCCACCAAGCATTTCGAACCAACGGAGTTTTTCGATGAAGCGCCTGTTGATTTCCGGATTCGTGGCAGTCGCCCTGCTCGCCGCGGCAACGACGCAGCGTTCGCATTCGATCATGTCAGCCAACCGGTCCGACGTGACCCACGGTCTGGCCTCGGCAAAGAAATCGCCGACCCTTGCCGGAGTCGGTACGGTGCCGATCGAGGAATTCGAGGACATGACATTTGTGTTCTCGACGCCAGCAAAGCATTGACCGAGGCGAGTCGATCCGTCGGCCGCTATTTCTTCGTCGCACGCTCGAGGAACTGCACGAGCGCGGCGCGATCCTGCTCAGAGCCGATGCGCTGCTCCGGCATCTTGGTGCCGGGCGTATAAGCCTGCGGGCCGATCTCGAACAGCTTTGAAACGGTTTCGGGCGTCCAGACGATATCGAGACGCTTGAGCGCGTCGGAGAAATTGTAGCCGGGCGCGGTGGCGATGCGCCGTCCGAAAATTCCGGACAGCGTCGGTCCGGCGCGGTTGGCCTGGTCGGCGCCGAGCGTGTGGCAGGCGACGCAGGCACGAAAGATTTCCGCGCCGTGATCGCCGGCATAGGCAGCGAGCGGATCGCCCGCCATATCCAGCAGGATCGGATCGACCGGCTCGCCGGTCGCCGCGTTCCAGCGCCGGATCATGTTATCGGCGCCGCCCGTCAGCAGCGTACGGCTATCGGGCATGAAAGCCACTGACCAGACCGGCAGGCCGGGACCGACCAGCGTGCGCGCGAGCGTGCGCGCCTTGCGGTCGATTACCGCGACCGTGCCGCCGATGCCCGCGGCGGCGAGCAGCGCACCGTCAGGCGAAATCGCCATCGAGATCACCGGCCTTGGCCCCGCCGCAACTTCCCCGGCGGGCGCCCCGCCCGCCGTCAGGAAATAGACCTTGCCGTCGGCGCCGCCGACCGTGATTTCGCCATCCGCGCCGGCGGCCACAGCATTGAGCGGAGTCGGCATTGAAACGATAATCGGCGCTTGCGCACCGGAGAGCGGCCAGATGCGAACGCTGAGGTCGTAACTGACGCTGATCACGGTGCGGCCGTCGGCGCTGAACGCCACGCCGTTGACGTTTTGCGTATGCCCTTCGAGCACGCGCGGTGCGCCGCCGGCAAGCGGCCACAGGCGCACCGTGTGATCCCAGGAAGCGGATGCGATCGCGGTGCCGTCGGGCGATACCGCCAGCGAAACCACCGGCGCCGTGTGGCCTTCAAACACCGCATCGGGTTCTGTCTTGCCCGGTGACCAGATCGCAACACGGCCGTCGGCGCCGGCGGTCGCGGCACGCCCACCGGAGAGCAGCACGGCCGCGTTGACGGCGTCGGCATGGAAGCGAAGCACCTGCTCGGCCGCATTGCGCGTCAGCGACCAGCGGATTGCGGTCGAATCGAAACTGCCGGAGACCACGCTCTGCCCGTCGGCCGAGATCGCCAGCGCCCGCACCGGCCCGCCATGCCCGCGCAATTGCGCGACGACGTCCGTCGTGCCCACCGCCAGCGCGACCGAGACTGCGGCAATAATCGAAAACCTCGACAGCACCACCCTGGCAAATGAGACGATTGCGGCCATGCGTTGCAGCATCCGCATCGGCCCTCAGCGCACGCCCGGCCTGTCGCGGTCGAGCCCCTTGGCCGTGAGGTCGTCCAGGTAATCCTGCAAGCGCCGCTCGGCGTTCTCGCCGAGTTCGCGCAGGAACGCCCAAGAGTAGATGCCGGTTGAATGCATGTCGTCGAATCCCAGCCTGACCGCGTAATTGCCGACAGGATCGACGGAAAGAATGGTCACATTACGTTTGCCGCCGACCGTCTTGCGCTCAGCTTCGGAATGCCCCTGCACCTCGGCGGATGGGCTGGTCACCCGGAGCAGCTCGGCGGACAAGTCAAAAGTACGGCCGTCGCAAAAGGTAACGCGCAGCGCGCGACGATCCTTCGGCAGGCGGATTTCGACTGGCCACGCCAGCGCAGCGTCAGGCACGCGCACCGCCGGCGTCAGGTCGGGCCGGTCAGGTTATTGCCGGGATCGCCGACCCTGGCGCCCGACGTCGTAAAGGCGGCCCAACTCGCTTCCTGGTAGGAATTGAGCACCATCGCGACGGTGAAGGCGGCCATGACGGCGAATGCCACGGCCGCAACAAAGGATTTCATCTCTCGTTCCCTAACTTCGATTTGAGACGGATTATTCGGCCGGCACGGCGTGCGGCGTACGGTCGGACGGCGCGCCAGCCTTCTTCTGCTGTTCCTCGGCCCAGAGCGAGTGATGCTCCTTGGCCCAGTTCACATCGACCTCGCCGGTGCCCATCGCATCGAAGGCGCCTTCCATCCCGATCGAGCCGATATAGACGTGCGCCAGCATCGCGGCGATGAACAGCATGGCGATGACGGCATGGATCACGGTCCAGAATTGCAGCACCGTGACGTTCCCCGGAAGATACGGGAAGATCAGGAACCAGCCTGACACCGACATCAGCGCGCCGCCGATGATCACGATCCAGAAAATGCCCTTCTGGCCGGCGTTGAAGCGCCGCGCCGGCGGGTGCTTGCCGTTGGGAAGAATGCCGCCGCCCTGCTTGATCCACTCCAGATCGACCTTGCCCGGAATGTTGTCCTTGATCCAGATCAGGAACATGACGACGAGGCCCAGCATGAACGGGAACGCCAGATAGTTGTGCGCGAGCTTGGCCCAGGCCGACAT
>CADEDX010000026.1:0-22069 GCA_902826195.1 uncultured Bradyrhizobium sp.
CTGCTTATGTGCGATTTGGCCGGATTTCCAGCAGACACCGGCCAAGAACACGAGATCGACAGCGACCAAACCACAGGCACTGTTCCTAGCGCCTCTTAGAATTGGGTTATCAAATCCTTGGCCCGACGCGTCAGACGCCGCAGGCGGCCCCAAGCCCGGCAAATGCAAGGGCCGTTACGAGAATCGACATCGCTTGTTGCCATGCGTCCGCCGCTCGCATTTGAGGCTCAATACATAGCGCTAAAGCTCACCATGGATTCTCTGACGATCTTCGCCAAATTGCGTCCAGTGGGCATGGATTCCGAGCCTGCGCCTTTCAGCGCATCCCGAAACGAAAGGGGGAGAGGTGCACTCCAGCTCACGGCTTGACATAGGCCCAGCCCTGCTCCTGCAGCTCCATGATGCGGATGACGCCGGACTTCACCACTTCCGCCGCGCGAATGATTGGTATGTCCTTGTTCTCTGCCTTGTGCATGTTCGCTTGCGTGTTGCCACAGGCTTTAAACGAAATCTCCGGATTGCTCAGCGACATCGTCTCGATCCGCGCTTTCACGGGCGAGGTGTCGTCGCGCAGCATGTGCAGGCCCGGTCCGAAGGTAACCACCTCGATTTTCACGTTCTCGCCGGTCTCCTTGTAATATTCGGCGACATTCATTGCGTTGTTGAGCGCGAGATTCATCGCTGCGGGATCGTTGCTATTCACCTGAAGGATCAGGTGGTGCTCCTTCTTCTCTGCGGGAGCCTCGGCTGCGAGCGTAAGGGCGGACGACTTTTTCATCTGCGCCTTGGCAGAGGATTTTGCGGACGTCATCGCAATATGTTTCTGCGTGGCCGCATGGGCTTTTGGTGTCCGCGTCAGCGGCCGCTGGACATCCTGTGCCGCCGACAAGACTGTAGTGACCAACAGCGCGATCGCGCCCGCGATTGCTGCCCTCGCGATATACCCAAGCATATTCATCGTCCAACTCCCCCAAAAGAACGCTTCACCTTGATTGTCGGTTGTTGGGCTTGGCGATGGTGCGCGGCCAATTGCATGTAGCGCCGATCCTTGTCCGCAACGCTTCAAGCCCGTCGAGCGAAAAAATTCCGTCAAGCGCGCTTCCGGACAGGGGAAGAAGGCGCACAACGAGTTCCCCGTCACTTGGAAGCGACTTCAGCAACGCGACAACATCGCCCTTGAACGCAACGCCGTCTCCAAATGCCGGTGCGGCGCCCGCGAGTTGCACGGACGGACCGCCATTCACGCGATAGGAAATGAAGTAGTTATCGCCGCGGTCGGTGATGGCGGGTCCCGCCACCACGAACTCGGTACGTCCGCCGCGACAGCGAATTGTCAGCTGCATCGCCGAGGCGCCCGCAACCTCGCGCGATGAAGTCGTGGCCGTGGCAATCGGCGAATAGTCTATCGGTGACCTCGTCTCGCTGACGATCCATTCATCACCTGCGAGCGCGAGTTGGAGCGGCGGCGCGGGGCCACGCGATAGCTTGTCGAGACATTGCAACTGACCCGCTTTTTCCACCACGGAGCAAGCATTAGACTGCGCCGCCGGATCGTTTGCACCTCGCGCCGATGCAATCCCGCTCATGACAGCGAGGACAACCGGGAACGGAGTGGCCGCGCCTTTCATTTCGATGCCTGGCTTTCGTTCGCGTGGCGATCGAGCCAGGCTTGCGCCGCAGGGAAACGCGCGAGACCCGGAACCGACGCGGCACGATTGATCGATTTCCATTTCGGATCGAAGCCAGGCCCCCGCAACGTATCCAGCCGTGAGAAAAGGTGCTCGACAAAACGCGCGACGCGAGCATAGCGGTTCGACGTGGTCGGCCAATTGAAGGCGACCAGCGCGGTGGGCACCGCGATCGTCTGCACGCGCTCACCCTGATTGATCAGGTTGGGATAGTCGGCCGCATCGAGGGTCGAAGGAAGATAGTAGTCCTCCAGCTTTCTGTTGTACGGGACAGCCAGGAACTTGAATCCCGGCTCAAAGCGTCCGCGCACAAAAGCATCAACCGGCTTCGATGTGATGAAAACCACCGCGGCCATCCCGCCCTCGCCTTTGCGCATCTGTTCCAGCGCGACCTGATGTGGGATGAACGTCTTCTCGACGTCGAGACCGAGACGGCTGAAGATCAGCGGTCCCGAGTATGCCGCGGCGGTGCCCAGCGTGTTGAAATTCACCTTCTTGCCGGCGAGGTCGTTGAGGCTCTGGATATCGGGCCGGACGAAGACATGCAATTCTGACGGGAACAGATTGAGCACGTAGGTGATCTTGCGCTGAATATCCGGCACCTGCTTCTTGTACTCGTCGAGCGAGTCGGAATTGATGATCGCAGCATCAATACCGCGAAGATAAAGCAGTGAATTGACGTTTTCCGTCGGCCCCCGTGTCACGACCGGCAAAACATGCAAATTGTCGCCGTCATCGACCACGCGGGCCATCTCTGAGGCAAAGCGGATCGGCGCCCCCTCCAAGAGGCCTCCGGCAAGGCCGATCGTCCAGGCGTTGATGGACTCCTTCGGCTTTGCTTTCGCGGCCTCTTGTGGTTTTGGTGCCGGATTGTACCGCTGCGAGCCGGCGTTTTGGCCGAGCGCATGTGTCGTTTGCGCGTCCACCAGAGACGGCTGAATGGACAAGAGGAGCGCACCCCATGCGGCGAGAAAAAGCAGCGGGCGTGATCCGATCAATCTGTTCATCGGGCAACTCCTACATTTGATTGCATCCCCGCGACGCGGCGCGTCGGATCGCGTTTCCGCTATCTTGAATCCTTTGGGTTCCGGTTGACGTTCAGGCTTGACGTTCAAGTTTGGCGGAGAGCGCGTGCCTTCTTCGCATCGTCACGCGTCGCAATTTGGGCGAAGGGTGCATATTCCACGTTCTTCAACCTGTAATGCACGCTAGCGTGCACAGCAAACCTCGACTTCTGCTCTGCATCCTCGGCCTGAAGCTGAGCCTCAGCTCGCTTTCCGCCATGGTTCCCTGCCACGCATGGTTCACTGCCACGGTCGCCTTGAAGCGACGGCCTGCCGTTCAACTCATCAGGTCTGGTTTTGCCTTGAGACCGGCCGTCGCGAACGCTCCAATGCAATTCGGCTAAGGTTCACAAGCGGCGGCGCCACCGCTCTCTATCGATCGACCGGAGCAAGTGGTCGGCCGGGATATGCCTTTCGAGCGAGAACTCGTAGAACAACGCAGCCTGTTCGACTTGCCGATGCCCCATCATGATCTTCAGTCCTGCCAATTAGACAGACTGAAGCTGCTGACAGCTGGTGATCGGCTGGTCGCGCCGCTCGGTCTAACTAGCGCACGCTGGCAGGTGCTTGGCGCAATTATCACCGCCGAACGGCCGCAACCAGTCGCTTGGCTCGCTCGCGACCTCGGCGGCAATCGTCAGAATGTTCAGCGGATTATCAATGACCTACACAAAGAGGGCCTCGTCTCATTCGAGGTCAATCCGCATCACCGGCGGGCGCAACTTGTCGTCCTGACTGACAAGGGAAAACGGGGCTTTGAAGCCGCGACGGAACTACAGGCACCCTGGGTCAACGGCCTCTCAGACGGGCTGTCGGTCAAGGAAATCGAAACAGTCCGCCGCGTGGTCACAGCGTTGCGAAAAAAACTAGCGGACAAAGATGAAGCTGGAGAGCGCGGTTGACCGTTAGGATCTATCGCGCTGCTCACCTGATGTCCGATCTGGGTCAAACCAGCCCTCCCCGCGCGAGCCCAGCTCTCCCGGCATGCTCGCGGAAGCGGAAGTCGGAGTGACAGGCGAGGAAGTCGGCTAAAGACCGTAAGCGGATGGGCTAAGCTCCGGGTTTGATACCGCCAAGAACTTAGGTCTCCTCCTACTCGGCCGCCTCGCGAACTTCCTCCAGCCCTTCATGCACCACCACGCCGGAGAGCGGGTCGAATTCACCAACCCACGGCTTCCGTTGCAGGACGGCGCGTGTATGGGCATAGCCGGCGTCCCAGCGCTGCTTGATACCGGACGGCGAGAAATCGATGTCCTTGGTATGGGTCTCGCATTCGAGTTGCGGCGCAAGCAGGCGCACGACGTGCATGCGAGTCGGACAGCCGTAACTGGCGAGTTCCCGCACCGCTTGTGTCTTGCGTTCGTCTTCCGGCAGCCTTGCGACGAGCTGGTTGATGACATGGCGCAGGCGGTGCGCCTGCTGCTGCCGGGCGACGTGGCTCGCAATGCGGCTCGAATACTGCACATCCTTGTGGCGGTTGAGGACGTCCTTCATCGTGGTGGGTTCGTCACCCGCCGGATTCCACAAATGCACGGCGAAGATCAGCGAATTCTTCCGCGGATTGTCGTCGAACACGGCTTCCGTCGGCGTATTGGAGAGGATGCCGCCGTCCCAATAAAGTTCGCCATCGATCCGGATCGCAGGAAAGGCCGGCGGCAACGCGCCCGACGCCATGATATGGCGAACGTCGAGCCTGCCGTCCCGGCTGTCGAAATAGCGCATCTGGCTCGTGCGCACATGTGCGGCGCCGACGGTGAGCCGCGGCTTGCAATCGTTCAGCAGATCGAAGTCGACGAGATCGCTCAGCGTCCGCTCCAGCGGAGCCGTCGAATAGTAGCCGGCATTGTCCGCGCCGAGCGGATAAGAATCGCCGGCATGTGCCAGCGGATTGGGACGGAAGAAGCCGGGAATGCCGTGGGTGACGGTCGCCCAATAGGACAGCTTTTCGTTGAAGCCCGGGATGATGCCGCGAAAATTCCATGCCGGTTGCTGCTCCATCTTCTTCCAGAACTCGCGCAGCCGCGACAGGCGGTTCTGCGGCGAATTGCCTGCGATGAGGCTCGCGTTGATCGCCCCGATCGACGTGCCGATGATCCAATCCGGCTCCATGCCGGCTTCATGCAGCGCCTGATAGACGCCGGCCTGATAGGACCCGAGCGCGCCGCCGCCCTGCAGCACCAATACGACCTGGCCAGGGTCGGGCTTTTCCGTCCGTGCAACGTTCGAGGCATTGCTGTCAATCGCGTGCATGTTCCGCTCCCGTTTAATGCGCCGTCCAACCGCCATCGACCGGCAGTGCGATGCCAGTGATCGAAGCTGCCGCGTCGCTTGCAAGAAACACCGTGAGTGCGCCGAGTTCGCCAACGTCGGCAAACCGCTTGTTGGGTTGCTGCGCCAGCAGCACGTCTCGAATGACCTGATCGCGCGAGATGCCGTGTGCCTTCGCCTGCCCGTCGATCTGCGCCTCGACCAGCGGCGTATAGACGTAGCCGGGGCAGATCGCATTGCAGGTAATGCCGTCTTCGGCCGTCTCCAGCGCGGTGACCTTGCTGAGGCCGACAAGACCGTGCTTGGCCGCGACATAGGCGGCCTTGAAGGGCGAGGCGACGAGGCCGTGCGCGGAAGCGATATTGATGACCCGGCCGAATCGATTTTTTCGCATCGTCGGCAGCGCGGCCCGCGTGGCGTGAAAGGCCGACGACAGATTGATCGCTAGGATCGCATTCCACTTATCAATGGGAAACTGCTCGAGCGGCGCGACGTGCTGAATGCCGGCATTGTTGACGAGAATGTCGAGCCGGCCATGTTCGGCGAGAATCGTGGCCACCATCTCCGCGATGGCGTCGGGCCGCGTCATGTCAGCCGGCGAATAGTCGACCTTCACGCCGAACTCGCCGGCGAGCTTTTCGCGAGTCTCGGCGATCTCGGCGGCCACGCCGAGACCGTTCAGCACCACCGCGGATCCGGCGGCGGCTAGCGATCGGGCGATCCCGAGGCCGATGCCGCTGGTCGAGCCGGTGACAAGGGAAACCTTGCCGGCGAGCGGTCGCGCCGTCGAAGCGCCTTGCGTTGCTACCTGGATGTTCATGGCAGGCCCTCTTGCGGTGATTTCGAGGCAATCTGCCCGGTGGCCCGATCAAAGAAAAATGCCGTTTACCTCCCGTAACGATAGTCAGTTGCTATCGTACTTTTCCTGACAGCTCAGCGGGTTGCCGAGTATCTTCCCGCCTGTCTGGAGAAATGGGGCAAACGATCATGGAAATGCACCAGGTGCGATATTTCCTCGCGGTGGCTCGCACGCTGAATTTCACCAAGGCGGCCGATGACTGCAACGTGGCGCAGCCGTCGCTGACGCGCGCCATCAAGCAGCTCGAGGGCGAACTCGGCGGCGACCTGTTTCGCCGCGAGCGCCCGGTGCAGCTCACCGAACTCGGCCAGCGGATGCGTCCGCTGCTGCAGCAATGTTTCGAGGCGGCGAGCGGCGCGCGTTCGCTGGCGGCTTCGCTGAAGAGCGGCGACGTCGGTGCGCTTCGCATGGCGCTCACGCACTCGATCGACCTGTCGCTGCTCATTCCCTATCTCGATCAGATCAGGCGGCAATTCAATCGGCTGGAATTCCGCTTCCTGCGCGGCGACAGCCGCCAGGTCGGCGAATACCTCAAGAGCGGCGAAGCCGAGCTCGGCATCGCTGCCGAGCTCGGCAGCGACTGGGAGAGGCTCGACGTCTGGCCGCTGTTCACCGAAGGATTCGAACTCGTCGTCAACGGCCGACATGCACTAGCGAAGCGCGGCAACGTCGAGTTCGAGGATTTGCAAAGCGAGCAACTGCTATCGCGCCACTACTGCGAACACGCCGGTCGGATCAATGATACGCTGCGAGAGCACGGCCTCAACGTGGAACGGAAGCACGAAGTCGCCAGCGAACGCGACCTGATCGAGCTGCTGGAAGCTGACATTGGCGTCGCTGTGATTCCGCACACCGCCACGACGCCGGCGACATTGAAGCGCGCGGCTTTCGATGGCCTGGATGCGCGCCGCACCGTTCATCTCTACGGCGTCGCGGGGCGCGAGCGGACAGCGGTGGCGGCTTCGGTGATGCGGATGCTGCGCGGCGCCGACTGGCAGCAGTTTCTGAGCAAGGGTGCGGGCGCCTGACGCCCCTCACCCCGCGCTTTGCAGCGCAGCCAGGAGATCGTCGATTTCCATCCGCTTGCGGAAATCCGGGTCGACGAAGCGGGCCTTGACCAGGCCGTCTTGTCCGACCACGAAAGTGGCGGGAATCGGTAGCACCCAACCATCATTGCCGTGAAAGCTGGCCATATCGTAGTATGACAACAGCCGCTGGATCTCGGGGCCGAGCCAGATCGCGAGATTGAGCGAGAGCGCGTAGCCGTTGTCGAGATCGGTCAATACCGGGAACGGCGCAGCGAATTCGGCCTTGAACCGCCCGGCGTATTCCTGCGTCTCCGGCATGATCGCGGCAACCTGAGCGCCCATCGCCTTGACGCGGTTCATTGCCTGGGTCACCGCGCGGACATTGAGCCGGCAATACGGGCACCAATGGCCGCGGAAGAATATCACGGCGACCGGTCCGTTGGCGATCAGGGAATCCAAAGTGACCAGCCTGCCTTGATCGTCCGGCAGCACGAAAGGCGGCATGGGATCTCCCGGACGAGGGGCGTTTTCACCGCCGCCGTTGGCGAGAAGCCGCTCCACCAGCCGGTCGACCGCCTCGCCATAGGCCGGAAAGATCTCCCGCCCAGCGGCGGCATAGGCTTCGAGTTGCTCCCGCAAGCTGCCTTCCATGTCGCGGCACTGCAGAAAGGCGTTTCGCAGACGCTCGGCGTTGGCAGGCGTCAACTGCGTCATGGCAGGCTCCGGAACATTCGTTGCTTCATCATATTTTCCCGCGCGGGCCGCCCGCAAGGGGGCGGCCTGCCGAGCCCCTTGCGATCTCAGGGACGATAGAAGTTGCCGGTCGGATCGAGCGTGCCCGACACCGAGTAGAGTTCGTTGTTGTGCATGAAGAATGTGGTGTTGGCCGGGACCTTGGTGGCGTGCTTCATCATCGCGGCGTGGTTCTTCTCGCTCGAAGCCATCGGTATGGCGCTCATCTTGCCGGGGCCGGCATACATGTAGGCCATGCCCGGATTGAATTCCCAGATGACCTGCGAGTATGCGGCGGTGGCGATCGAGGCGAAGGCCGCAGCGGCGACCAGAGTCTTGGACAGGGGGCTCATGGAAGTTCCTCAAGGGTTGGACGCCCGCCGTTCGGGCGCCCTCGCATCAAAAGCCGGCGCCGCGCAGATGAAAAATACCGTTGCCCGATCGGTTCGATAGCCCGGAGGCATCGAACGCAGTTGATAGCGGCGAGCTATCGCAACCAGAGCGCATCCGCATTTCCCATCGTCTGATTGCGTCGCCATCCTGACCGCCATGCATTCCCGCCAACGGACAGGAGCCACTCATGATCCGCCACCTCCCCTCTCTCCTCGCATCACTGGCGTTCTGCGCCCTTTTTGCGCTGACCGCCTCGCACGCCCGGGCCGACAGCGATGACGGCATCGTCCGCGTCAAGAGCGCGGTGCCGATGCAGGAAGCGATCGTCAGGATCAAGGAGGATATCGCCGCCAAGGGCATCAAATTCTTCTCGGAGATCGACCAGTCGAAACTCGCGGCCGACGCCGGCATCAAGCTGCGGCCCTCCACGCTGCTGGTGTTCGGCAATCCGCCGCTCGGCACCCAGTTCATCACCTCGAACCCGAATGCCGGGCTCGACTGGCCGGTACGGTTGCTGCTGACTCAGGACGACAATGGCGACGTCTGGGCGGTATGGACCGACTTCGAATGGATCGCGAAGCGTCACAATATCCGCGACCGCGTCGCCCAGTTTAAGATGGCGACCTCCGTCGTCCATTCCATCACCTCGACGATCGTCTCCAAATGACGGCCGCAGCGGAACCGTTCGACGTCGTGATCCTGGGCGGCGGCAATGCCGGGATCGGCGTCACCGGACCGGTGCGGCGCGCCGGCATGTCGGTCGCGATGATCGAAGCGCGGGATCTCGGCGGCACCTGCCCGAACCGCGGGTGCACGCCCAAGAAGATACTGGTCGCAGCCGGCCATGCCCTGCACGAGATCGAGCAGGCTGCGGTGCATCGCATTGCTGTCGGCAAGCCGAGACTCGACTGGGCGGCGCTGATCGATCGCGAGAAAGACATGATCAAGGACATTCCAGAAAACCTCGCCCGGACCATGGCGCGCCGCAAGGTCGAGGTGATCAAGGGCCAGGCGGCGTTTGCGAGCCCCAATACCATCCGCGTTGGCGACCGCACGCTGGAAGCCAAACACATCGTGATCGCGACAGGCTCGAAACCGCGGCCGCTGCCGATCCCGGGCGCGGAGTACATGATCACGTCGGACGAGATGCTGAGCGAACGCGAACTGCCGGGCTCCGTGATCTTCGTCGGCGGTGGCGTGATCTCGCTCGAATTCGGCCATGTCTACGCCCGCGTCGGGACCGGCGTCACCATCCTGGAAGCGCTGCCGCAGCTTCTCCCGGCCATGGACGCCGATGCGGTGGCACAGCTGCAGGCGGAGTGCGAGCGGATCGGCATCGGCGTCAGGACGGCCGTTGCCGTCAGCAAGATCCAACCCGCCAATGGCCGGCTGCGGGTCACCTTCGTTCACGATGGAACCGAGCACGTGCTCGAGGCCGACCGCGTCGTCAATGGTGCCGGGCGCATCGCCAACGTCGATACCCTGTGCCTGGAAGCCGGCAATGTCGCACAGACGAATGGCCGCGTTTCCGTCGACGCGTACCTGCGTTCGACATCCAACCCGACCGTCCATGTCTGCGGCGACGCCGTGCCGACCTCGCCGCAGCTGTCGCCGATCGCGACCTATGAGGGCGACATCGTCGGGCGCAACATCGTCGACGGTCGGAGATACCGTCCCGATTATGCCAGCATGGCGACGTCGGTCTACACCACGCCGCCGCTCGCCGCTGTCGGGCTCACCGAACGCGCCGCGCGGCAGCAGGGTCTCGCCTTCGACGTTCACGTCAACGACATGCTCGGCTGGTTCTCCGCCCGCACATATGCGGAAACGGTAGCCTGGTCGAAGGTCATCGTCGAACGGACCAGCGACCTGATTCTCGGCGCGCATTTCGTCGGTCATGCCGGGCACGAACTGATCAACGTCTTCGGCCTGGCGATGCGCTTCGGCATCACCGCAACGCAGATCCGCGAGAACATCTACGCCTATCCGACGTTCGCGTCGGACCTCAAGCACATGCTGGGACACGGCTGAGCGCGAATAGCGCGACGCTATCGAACCAAGAGCGACCAGGCATTTCCTTGTTGAAGAACGATCGACGAAATTATTGCCATAGCCGGCCAGATCGATCGGGCCGGGCCAACCGGCCGAGATGGCCAGAGGAGAACAGCCATGTTCAAGCCCACTAAGATTTCTCACCCGCTGCTCGCCATAACGACGATCGCAGGTCTGTTCGCGGTGACCCCCGCGTTCGCCGGCGAGTGTCCCGCCGACAAGATGAAGCCGAACGCGCGCGAAAAGGTCGACTACAAGCCGGTCGGCGTCAGCGACGTCACCCTCGGCGCGATCAACCTGGAGAAGCAACCGGCCAATATCAAAGACCGCGAACTTCGCTTCCGCAAGCTGACCATCGAGCCCGGCGGGATCGTGCCCTGGCATAGCCATGACGATCGCCCGGCGCTGATATTCGTGCAGCAGGGTGAAATCGTGGAGTACGCCTCGAACTGCATCGATCCGATCGTGCACAAGGCCGGCGATATCCGCCCCGAGGTGTCTGGCACGTCGCACTGGTGGAAGAACCTCGGCAAGGAAACCGTCATCCTCTACGTCGGTGACGTCCGCAAGGACCCGCACGACCACAACATGTAACGAGCCGCTGCCCCTGCCTCGTTACACGATGTGACGCCCGGGATCTCCGTGTTGCCGCGCACGCACCCGGGCGTCGCATCCCTTCCCGTCCGGGAGAGGACCATGACCGAACTCGCCACACCGTTGAGAGAAGTCGAAATGCAGGGCGAGCCGTCGGGCACCGCCCTGCGCAGCCTCGTGATCGTGCTAACGGCTTTTCTCACCGTGGTCGATCTGTTTGCGACGCAAGCCATTCTGCCGTCACTGACGAGGCACTACGGCGTCACACCGGCCGCCATGGGCTTTGCGGTCAACGCCACGACGATGGGCATGGCGATCGCCAGTCTCGTGGTCGGCTTCCTCAGTTCGCGCATCGATCGCAGACGCGGCATCCTGATCAGCCTGGTGTTGCTCGCCATACCGACCACGCTTCTCGCAACGGCGCCCGATCTGACGACGTTCACGATCCTGCGCATCATGCAGGGGCTGTGCATGGCAGCTGCCTTCGCGCTGACCCTCGCCTATCTCGGCGAACAGTGCAGCGCCATGGATGCCGGCGGAGCGTTCGCAGCCTACATCGCCGGCAATGTCGCCAGCAATCTGGTCGGTCGCCTGATGTCGGCGGCCATAGCCGACACGTTCGGGCTCGCATCGAACTTCTACTTCTTCGCGGCCCTGAACCTTGCCGGCGCCGCGCTGGTGTATTTCACGATCCGGCAGGTCCCGCCGATGCACACGACCCAGGCGCTGAAGTTGCCGTTCGCCGCAATGGCCGCTCATTGGCGGGAGCCGCGGCTGAGAGCGGCATTCATCATTGGCTTCTGCATCCTGTTCGCCTTCATCGGCACGTTCACCTTTGTCAATTTCGTGCTGGTACGGCCGCCTCTGGCGCTGGGCATGATGGACATCGGCCTCGTCTACTCCGTCTTCGCGCCATCGGTGGCTACGACGTTGTTCGCCGGCAAAGCCGCAAAGCGGTTTGGCGCGCGGTCCTCGATCCGCGCGGCGCTCGGCGTTGCTGCAATTGGGCTGCCGCTGATGCTGTTGCCAAACCTTCCGGCCGTCGTGACCGGCATGGTGCTGGTCGGCGTCGGCACGTTCTTCGCACAGGCCTGTGCCACGGGGTTCGTCGGCCAGGCGGCGCAGGAGGCGCGCGGCATCGCCAGCGGCTCCTACCTCGCGAGTTATTTTCTCGGCGGCCTGACAGGCAGCGCCGTGCTCGGCCGCTTGTTCGATCAGTTCGGGTGGCCGGCCTGTCTTGCGGGCATCGCAGCGTCGCTTTTCGCCGCGTGTCTGCTCGCAGCGAAACTAACCGACGCCGAGCGATGACCATGATCTTCATGCGGGATCAGCGGCGATTCACAAGACGCGGGGATCACGATCCCTGACGACGCCGGGAACGCGATCTCATCTCGATATCAACCCCAGCACAGGACAAAGATCATGACCAGAACCTTTCGCGCTTCCATCCTGATCGCGGCCGCCGTTTCGTTCGGCCTGGCTGCTTCGCACGCCGTCGCCCAGGACAAGATGGGCAAGGACAACATGAGCAAGGATGCCATGACAAAGGACTCCATGGCGAAGGACGGAATGAAGAAACAGGACACGATGGCAAAGGACGCCATGAAAAAGAACGACGCGATGTCGAAAGACAACATGAAGAAGTAGCGCCGAACCAAGCGGCAAGGCAGTCCCGGTCGATCTACGACCCGGCCTGCTCCTCGCAGGTGACCGCCATCACCAGTCGACGAATGGCGGGCGCGGCGAACAGCACCACCGGCGACATCAGACACCACGAGAACAACCACGACTGTAGCCAATGCGCGACGAAGGTTCCTGAGCCAACGAGCTGATAGCTGGCGATCGCCGCCGCGATGGCGCAGGTCAGTCCCGCCTGAATCGTCCCATAGACGAAGTGGCTGTAGCGGCGGGGAATTCTCAACATGCCGACCTCTCGCACAGTACCGGTTGAACGATATGCAAGAGACGTGCCCTGCCCGTTCTGACTCGCCTTGTCACTGCTTCCGCTGCCAGCGGCCCCGCTCGTCGGTCTGCCAATAGGTCAGGTCGAAACCGCGCGTCTTGCAATCGGCCCAGGCGCCGCGCGCTGCCGCCAATGCCTCGTCATCGTCGCCGTTGAAGACCAGCACGATCCGCTCGTAGGTCTCGCAATCGGCGGGCAACGCTGCGTTGTCGATCAGGAAGCGGACATTGGCCCGGTTCGGATTACCCTCCTCGATCGAGAGAATGATCGGCTGGTCCTGCGCATCGGCGGCGCGCCACGTCGCGTGCGGCAGGAACGAATCGTCGCTGTAGACCCACAAATGCGCATCGAGCGCCTCGGTACGCTCCGGCAACGTCGACTGCACGACCACGCGCCAGCCGCGCTCCAGCGATTTCTCCAGGAGCGGCGGCAATACGCTTTCGAGTGACATACCCTGCAAATGATAGAACAGGATTTCCGTCATCGCCCTGCGACCAAACTATTTGGTGGCCTCGTAATATTCCGCGACCAGCCGATCCAGCAGGCGAACGCCGTAACCGGAACCCCAGGAGTGGTTGATGTCGGTTTTCGGCGCGCCCATCGCCGTTCCCGCGACGTCGAGATGCGCCCACGGCGTGCCGTCGACGAATCGCTGCAGGAACTGCGCGGCGGTGATCGAGCCGCCGTTACGCCCGCCGATGTTCTTCATGTCGGCGAATTGCGAATCGATCTGCTTGTCGTATTCGGGGCCGAGCGGCATGCGCCAGACGCGCTCGCCGGTCTCGTTGCCGATCTTGCTCAAGCGTTCCGCCAGTTCGTCGTTGTTGGAGAACATGCCGGCATATTCGGTGCCGAGCGCGACCATGATCGCGCCGGTCAGCGTGGCCAGATCGACCATGAATTTCGGCTTGTATTTCCTGGTCACGTACCAGAGCACGTCGGCCAGCACGAGCCGGCCTTCGGCGTCGGTGTTGATGATCTCGATGGTCTGTCCAGACATCGAGGTGACGATGTCGCCGGGGCGCTGGGCATTGCCGTCGGGCATGTTCTCGACCAGGCCGATGGCGCCGATCGCATTGACCTTGGCCTTGCGTCCCGCCAGCGCATGCATCAGCCCGACCACGCAGGCCGCGCCGCCCATGTCGCCCTTCATGTCCTCCATGCTGCCGGCGCCCTTGATCGAAATGCCGCCAGTATCGAAGCAGACGCCCTTGCCGATGAACGCGACGGGCTGATCACCCTTCTTGCCGCCGTTCCAGCGCATGACGACCATGCGGCCCGGCTGCGTCGAGCCCTGCGCGACACCGAGAAGTGCGCCCATGCCGAGCTTGGTCATCGCCTTGACGTCGAGCACCTCGACCTGGACGCCGAGCTTCTTGAGCTGGCTGGCGCGGCGCGCGAATTCGACCGGGTACAAAACATTCGGCGGCTCGTTGACGAGTTCGCGCGCGATCACCACGCCATCGACGACGTGGGACGCCGGCGCAAACGCCTTGCGCGCGGCGGCGGCATCCTCAACCGCAATCGAAACATTGGCGCGCAACGCACCGTTCTCGTTATCTTTTTTCTTGGTCTTGTAGCGATCAAATTTGTAGGCGCGCAGCCGGATGCCCGAGCCGATCGAAGCTGCCGCATCCGGTGACATCGCCCCTTCGGGCAGTTCGGCGATCACCGTGACCTGCTCGCTGGCGGCGTTGAGCTTGCCCGCGGTCACGCCACCGAATTTGAGAAAATCCTTCTCCATGATATCGGCCGCCTTGCCGACGCCGACCACGATCAGCCGATCCGCCTTGAGTCCCTCCGGCGCCGGAAGATCCAGCGTCGATCCGCTCTTGCCCTTGAACTGGTTGGCCGCCGCCGCCCGCTTCACGGTGTCGGCGGCTTTGCCCAGCGCCTTCCGCGTCGTCTCGCCGAACTTCAATTGATCGTCACAAAACGCCACGACAACGCCGCGCGGGGCTGTGGAAAAAGCGACAAAGCCGACCTTGACGGCGTCGGACATGGGTAACCCTCCAGAATTGAGGCTGCTGACGGGTCCGGAATTAGGCCCGTCTGATGGAATATCTCGCTTCGCAACGGCCCAAATCGCTCGGGACCCGTGTTTTCGGCACTATGGCCCGCAAGCCGCCTGACTGCCAAGCGCCGCAGTGGCCGGAAGGTCACAAGAAGTGAATTATTAACCACATACAGGCCACGCCATGGCTCGGCCATTTTGTTGACGGATCAAAGGGATGGTAATGAGAGTGTAGACGGCTGGCGGTTAGCGGCCCGACCAAAGGGGACCCCTTCAAAAAGGGATTGGTCGGAAACCGCCGTTCGGGCGCGCAAGGTGGGAACGTGCGGTAACGATGGGGTCGATCGACAGGTACATCTTCAAAACGACGCTCGCGTCGTTTGCGCTTGTGCTGGTCAGCCTCACCGGCGTGATCTGGATTACCCAGGCGTTGCGCGGCATCGACCTGATGACGAGCCAGGGCCAGACCATCATCACCTTTCTCGGTATCACCAGCCTGGTGATCCCGGCGCTGATCCTGGTCATCGCACCGATCGCGCTGATGATCGCGATCTCGCACACGCTGAACAAGCTCGCCACCGATTCCGAAATCATCGTGATGAACGCCGCGGGCTTCTCGCCGTTCCGGCTGTTCCGCCCGTTTTTCTTCGCCACTTGCGTGGTGGCCGCTCTCGTGATTTTCATTGCCGCGTTTCTTGCGCCCGACGGCCTGCGCCGGATCAAGCAATGGGACGCCGAGATCACGGCCGACGTGCTGACCAACATCCTGCAGCCCGGACGTTTCGCCCAGCTCGACCAGAATTTGACCATCAGAATCCGGGAGCGGCAGCCGGGCGGCGTTCTCGCCGGCATCTTCGTCGACGACCGCCGCGATCCCAAGGAGCGCGTCACCATCATCGCCGACCACGGCACGGTGCTGAAGAACGAAAGCGGCTCCTATCTGGTGCTGGAGGACGGCAACCTCGAACGTTTCGAAACCGGCAAGCGCGACCCGGCGCTGGTGGCATTCGCGCGCTACGCCTTCGACATGTCAAAATTCTCAAACCGCGGCCGCGACGTCGCGCTGGGGATTCGCGAACGCTATCTGTGGGAGCTGGTGTCGCCGTCGGAAAACGATCCGGTCTTCAAGCAATTGTCCGGACAATTCCGCGCCGAATTACATGACCGCTTCCTGTCGCCGGTCTATCCGTTTGCATTCGCCGTCCTGACCTTTGCCTTTCTGGGTTCACCGCGCACCACGCGCCAGAGCCGCAATTTCTCGATCGGCGGATCGATCCTGGCGGTGTTCGGGCTGCGCATGGCGGGCTTCGCCTGCTCGGTGATGACGGTGAAGACGCCGGAGATGGCCGGCGTGCAGTACCTGATGCTGTTCGGCTCGATCGGCATCGGGCTGTGGATGATCCTCAGCGGCGTCGTGGTCGAGCCGCCGGCAGCGCTGATGGAAGCCATCAACCGCTCGAACGCCCGGCTGGCGCGGCTCTTTGGACGGCCGGCCACCGCATGAGCATGATGACCAACACGCTCGGGCGATACTTTGCCGGCCGCTTCCTGGTCTCGGCGGTGGGCGTATTCGCGAGCATTTTCGTGCTGCTCGTGCTGGTCGACTACATCGAAATGGTCCGCAAGACATCCGGGCTGGCGTCGGCCTCCGCGATCACGGTGGCGAAGACTTCGCTCTACCGGGTGCCGCAACTACTCGAAAAGCTGATGCCGTTCTGCGTGCTGATCGGCGCCATGACCTGCTACCTCGCGCTGTCGCGACGGCTCGAACTGGTGGTCGCGCGCGCGGCCGGCGTCTCGGCCTGGCAGTTCATCTCGCCGGCGCTGGCAAGCGCCATCATCCTCGGCACCCTGGCTACCGTGGCCTATAACCCGATGTCGGCGAACCTGCGCGAACTCTCCAAGCGGATGGAGGCCGAGCTGTTCGGTTCCGCCCCCGGCGGCGGCATCCAGGACGCCTCCGGCTTCTGGCTCAACCAGATCAACAGCGACGGCCAGTCGATCATCAACGCCGCCCGCAGCGAGCAGCAGGGCGTCCGGCTGACCGGCATGACCGTGTTCCGGTTCGATCCCGACCTGCAGTTCAAGGAGCGAATCGAGGCCCGCGAAGCCACCCTCGAGGAAGGCCGCTGGGCGTTCAAATCGGTACGTAGGTACTCCCTTGATAAACCTCCGGTTGATCAGGACAGCTACTACCTCTCAACGACGCTGACCCCGGCCCAGGTTCGCAACAGCTTCTCGACCCCGGAAACCGTGTCCTTTTGGCAACTGCCGGGCTATATCCGCTCATCCGAAAGCTCCGGTTTTGCAACCGCCGGGTACCGGCTGCAGTACCATAAGCTTATTGCACAGCCGTTTTTGCTGGCTGCAATGGTCATGCTGGCGGCTTCCGTGAGCCTTGGCTTCTTCCGGATGGGCGGCGTTCAAAAGATGGTTTTAAGTGGCGTGGGCGCAGGGTTTCTGCTCTACGTTCTATCGAAAGTTACTGAGGATTTGAGCAAGGCTGAGTTGATGCATCCGATCGCTGCGGCGTGGTTGCCCGTCTGTGTGGGTGGCCTCACCGGCTTTTTGGCCTTGCTGTACCAGGAGGACGGGTAGTGGCCGTTGTCGCCGCCCGCCAGTTTAGGTCGCCTGCGTTGAGGCGGAGCACCCCCGTGCGCCGTTATCGAGCCCGCTTGGCCGCCGTTGGCGCCGCTACATTTACCCTGCTCGCTGGCATCGTCCTGGCAGGCTCGCTGGAGCTTGCGCTGACGGCGCCGGCTGCGGCTCAAAGCTTCACCTACAATCCACGCCCGCCGAAGCCGGCGCCCAAGCCCGTCAGCAATGACGGCCGGATGACCGTGCAGGCGGTCGAGGTCGACTACGACTACAACAATCAGCGCGTGTCGGCGGTCGGCAACGTGCAGATGTTCTACAACGGCACCAGCGTGGAGGCCGACAAGGTCATCTACGACCAGAAGACCAAGCGGCTGCATGCGGAGGGCAACATCCGCCTGACCGATGCGTCAGGCAAAGTCACCTACGCCAACGCCTTGGACTTCAGCGACGACTATCGCGACGGGTTCGTCGATTCGCTGCGCGTCGACACCGAGGACGCGACACGGATGGCGGCGACGCGCGCCGACCGTTCCGCGGGCAATTACACCGTGTTCGAAAACGGCGTGTACACCGCCTGCGCGGCTTGCAAGGACAATCCGAAGAAGCCGCCGCTGTGGCAGGTCAAGGGTGCGCGCATCATCCACGACCAGACCGACAAGATGCTGTACTTCGAAAACGCGCAGCTCGAGTTCTTCGGCGTGCCGATTGCCTATCTGCCGTATTTCTCGACGCCCGATCCGACCGTCAAGCGCAAGACCGGCTTCCTGATGCCGGCCTACACGAACGTCACCGGCTACGGCTACGGCGTGGAAACCCCGTTCTACTGGGCGATCGCGCCGGACTATGACGCGACCTTCAATCCGCGCTTTACCACCCGGCAAGGCGTGCTGTTCCAGGGCGAATTCCGCCAGCGCCTGATCAACGGCTCCTACCAGATCCGCGCCTACGGCATCGATCAGCTCGACAAGGGCGCCTATGCCGGCCAGCCCGGCGACCGCCAGTTCCGCGGCGGCTTCGACACCAAGGGCCAGTTCGCGCTCAGCGACAAATGGGTCTGGGGCTGGGACGGCGTCCTGCTGTCGGATTACTACTTTTTCTCGGACTATCGGCTGGCCCAGTACAAGGACCCGCTGGGCTCGTTCCTGAGCCTGCCGACGGAAGCCATCTCGCAGCTCTATCTGACCGGCGTCGGCAACCGCAGCTTCTTCGATGCGCGCACGATCTACTATCTGTCGTTCTCCGGCAGCCAGGACAAGGTGCCGGTGATCCATCCGGTGATCGACTACAGCAACGTCCTCAACCACCCGATCCTCGGCGGCGAGGTCAGCTACAAGACCAATTTCACCAGCCTGTCGCGCACCACCGCGGCGTTCGACCCGATCACGACGCTGGCCAACACCAACGGCCTCTGCCTGACCGCATCGGCCGATCCGCTGGCCCGCCTGCCCTCGCAGTGCCTGCTGCGCGGCATGCCCGGCACCTACACGCGGCTGACCGCCGAAGCGCAGTGGCGCAGGTCGTATACCGATCCGATCGGCCAGATCTGGACGCCGTTCGCGATCATGCGCGCCGACGCCATCGACGCCTCGATCTCGAACCAGCCCGGCGTTTCGAACTTCCTGCCGGTCGGCGACACCCAGGCGGTCCGCCTGATGCCGACGGTGGGTCTCGAATACCGCTATCCCTTCATCAACGTTCAGCCGTGGGGCACCACGACGATCGAGCCGATCGCGCAGATCATCGCCCGTCCGAACGAGACCTTCGCCGGCAGGCTGCCGAACGAGGACGCGCAGAGCATGGTGTTCGACGCCAGCAACCTGTTCGCGGTCGACAAGTTCTCCGGCTACGACCGCGTCGAAGGCGGCGGCCGCGCCAATGTCGGCGTCCAGGCGACCACGCAGTTCGATCGCGGCGGCAGCGTCAACGTGCTGTTCGGTCAGTCCTACCAGCTGTTCGGCATGAACTCGTTCGCAGTGGTGGACGCGACCAATACCGCGCTCAATTCCGGCCTGCAGAACCCGCGCTCGGACTATGTCGCCCGCATCAACTATTCGCCGAACCGGACCTATACGTTCAGCGTCCGCTCGCGCATGGACGAGGCGACGCAGAACATCAACCGCTTCGAGGCGGAAGGCCGCGCTGCGTTCGACCGCTGGTCGGTGAGCATGATCTACGGCAATTACGCCGCGCAGCCGGAACTCGGCTATCTGACCCGGCGCGAGGGCCTGCTCGGCAGCGCCTCGGTCAAGGTGGCGTCGAACTGGGTGGTGTCGGGCTCGGCGCGCTGGGATCTTGAAGCCAACAAGCTGAACCAGTACATCGTCGGCGCCGGCTATGTGGACGACTGCTTCCTGCTGGCGGCAAACTATGTCACCTCCTACAACTACTCCGCGGGGACGACGCCGCCCGTGCTCAGCCACGCCTTCATGCTGCAGATCGGCTTGCGGACCCTGGCGACTACGTCCTCGACGGCCGGCAGCAACGGCATCCAGTAGCGTGAGGCCTTGCACCGTGCCGGACATGGCCCAGCGCGACGCGGTACGAATTTATTGATACGGCTGACATGACGATGACGACGATCAAACTCCCTTCGCGCCGACTCCGGTCCCATGCCCGGTCCCTCGGCGTGGGCTGCGCGATCGCGCTCGCCGCGCTGGCCGGCGGGATTTCGCCGCTGCCGGCCCAGACGATCGCCTGCATGGTCAACGGCGAGCCGATCACCAATCTCGATATTGAGCAGCGCACCAAGCTCAACTTCCTGACCACGCGCAAACAGATGCCGCGGCAGGAGGTGCTCGACGAGCTGACCAACGAGAAGGTGAAGCTCAAGGAGGCCAAGCGATTTGGCGTCGATCCCACCGCCAGCGACGTCGACCAGGCCTTCGGCAGCATGAGCCAGCGCATGCGGCTGACGCCCGAGCAGCTGACCAAGACGCTGGAGGGCCAGGGTGTGCGGCCGGAAACGCTGAAGGCCCGCCTCAAGGCCGAGATGGTCTGGGGCAGCCTAGTGCGCGGCCGCTTCAAGGAGAGCCTGCAGGTCGGCGAAAAGGACGTTGCCGCCGCCGCCGGCGATTCGGCCCAGGTCGATGCGTTCGAATACAAGCTGCGGCCGATCGTGCTGATCGTGCCGCGCGGCTCGGCGACGGTCACGGTCGACCAGCGGCGCAAGGAAGCCGAAAGCCTGCGCGAGCGCGTGAAGAGCTGCGACGACGCGAACTCCTACTTCAAGTCGATGCAGAACGCCGCGATCCGCGACACCGTCACCAAGACCTCGGCCGACATCCCGGGCCCGCTACGCGAGCTGCTGGACAAGACGCCGATCGGTCATCTGACGCCGCCCGAGATCACCAAGCAGGGCGTCGAGATGGTCGCGCTGTGCGAGCGGAAGCCGACCAAGATCGATACGCCGAAGAAGCGCGAAATCCGCGAAAAGATGTTCAGCGAGAAATACGAGGCGAAACAGAAATCCTACCTCGCCGACCTCCGCAAAGCCGCGATGATCGAGTGTCGCTGATGGCCGGGCTCTGATGGCCGAGGTTCCCAAGCGCCAGCGACTGGAGACCAAGGCCCTCGCCCTGACATCCGGCGAACCGGCAGGCATCGGCCCCGATATCACGCTGTCGGCGTGGCTGCGGCGCGGCGAACTCGACCTTCCGCCATTCTATCTGCTCGGCGATCGCGCGTTCTTCGCCGAGCGCGCGAAGATGATGGGATTGCGCGTCGAGCTTGCCGATGCGAGCCCTGAGGAAGCCGTCGCGGCGTTTGCAAGAGCCCTGCCCGTGGTGGCGACGGGCGAAATCGCCACCGCGCGCCCTGGACAGCCCGACGACACCAGCGCGACCGCAGCGCTCGCCTCCATCCGTCAGGCCGTCGACCATGTGAAACGCGGCCGGGCCAGCGCCGTCGTCACCAACCCGATCGCCAAGAGCGTGCTGTACCGCGCCGGCTTCCGTCATCCCGGCCACACCGAGTTTCTCGCCGAGCTCGCCGCCGATGGCGGCCGCGTGCCGCAGCCGGTGATGATGCTGTGGTCGCCGGCGCTAGCCGTCATTCCCGTCACCATTCATCTGTCGCTGCGCGATGCGCTGGCCACGCTGTCGAGCGAACTGATCGTCGCGACCGCGCGGATCGCGGTAGCGGATATGAAAGCGTATTTCGGCCTCGCGCGGCCGCGGCTTGCGATATCGGGCCTCAATCCGCATGCCGGCGAAGACGGCTCGCTCGGCCGCGAAGACATCGAGATCGTCACGCCCGCCATCGAGACGCTGCGCGCCGAGGGCGTCGACGCCCGCGGTCCGTTGCCGGCGGACACCATGTTCCACGCCGCGGCGCGCAAGACCTATGACTGCGCCATCTGCATGTATCACGACCAGGCGCTGATCCCGATCAAGACCATCGCGTTCGAGGACGCCGTCAACGTCACGCTGGGGCTGCCGTTCATTCGCACCTCGCCGGACCACGGCACGGCGTTCGACATTGCCGGCACCGGCAAGGCCAACCCGTCGAGTCTCGCCGCCGCGCTGCGGCTTGCCGTGCGGATGGCGACAACAATACCTTCATGAGCGCGATCGACGATCTGCCGCCGCTGCGCGACGTCATTCGCGAACATTCTCTGTCGGCGCGCAAATCGCTCGGCCAGAATTTTCTGCTCGACCTCAACCTCCCCGCGCGCCACAAGCGCGGGTACCTCGGCGCGCACCAGGCCTTCGCGCTCGCCGACGTGTTCGAGACCTCGCGCGGCTGCACGCTCGCCTGCAACTACTGCTCGATCAACACGATGTACGGGAAGAGCCACCGCTTCTTCTCGATCGACTAC
>CADEDX010000026.1:22079-25483 GCA_902826195.1 uncultured Bradyrhizobium sp.
GAGGCTCGAGATGGTGCATGCAGACGCGCCGCACTTCGATCCGCGGCCGATGCTGGGCGGCGAGCCGGCAAAGATAGTCGCCAACCTGCCCTACAATATCGCCACGCCGCTCCTGGTGGACTGGCTCTCGATCGAGCCGTGGCCGCCCTGGTACGACATGATGGTGCTGATGTTTCAGCGCGAGGTCGCCGAACGGATCGTCGCGCAGGAGGATGACGAGGCCTATGGAAGGCTGGCGGTGCTCGCCAATTGGCGCGCCGCGACCAAAATCCTATTCGATATTTCGCCGGCGGCCTTCGTGCCGCCGCCCAAAGTGACGTCCTCGGTGGTGCGGCTGCTGCCGCGCCCCTCGCCCGAACCGTGCGACCGCCGCACGCTCGAACAAGTCGCCGCCGCGGCGTTCGGCCAGCGCCGCAAAATGCTGCGGCAGAGCCTCAAATCGCTGTCGGTCGATCCGGCGCGGCTGGCCGAGGCCGCCGGCGTCGACGCCACCAGGCGCGCGGAGACCATTCCGGTCTCCGGCTTTGTTGCCATGGCCCGCGAATTGACGGATATACGAGGCACAAAAGCTCAAACGCTCTGAATAAAACGTCTGTTCAAGGGAGATATTGCCATGGCGCTGATGCGTCGCCAGTCGCTGGTCAAGTTCGATGCGCCGTTGTGCGAAACCATCGTCGACACGCCGAAGCCGCAGGGCCGCGAAGTGCTCGTGCGGATCGAGCGCTGCGGGCTGTGCCATTCCGACCTGCACATCCAGGACGGCTATGCCGATCTGGGCGGCGGCAAGAAGCTCGACACCACGCGCGGCATGACGCTGCCGTTCACGCTCGGCCACGAGATCGCCGGCGTCGTCGACGAGGTCGGGCCCGATGCGCCGAAGGAGCTGATCGGCAAAAAGCAGGCGGTATTCCCCTGGATCGGCTGCGGTCAGTGCCGCGACTGCGCCAACGGCGACGAGAACCTCTGCGTCAAGCAGCGTTTTCTCGGCGTCTCGATCGACGGCGGCTTTGCCAGCCACGTGCTGGTGCCTGACGCAAAATATCTGCTGGACTACGATCCGCTGCCGGTGAACCAGGCGGCGACCTTGATGTGCTCGGGCGTCACCGCCTATGGCGCGCTGAAGCGGCTGGTCGACCGCCCCCGGCAACGCAATTTGCTGCTGATCGGGCTCGGCGGCGTCGGCATGATGGGCCTTGCGTTCGCGCAGGCGATGTTCAAGCAGAACGTCACCGTCGCCGACCTCTCGCCGGCCGCGCGCGAGACCGCGCTGAAGAACGGCGCCGCGGCCGCCTACGATCCGTCCGAGCCGGAAATCGTCAGGCGCATCCTCAAGGAGACCGAGGGCGGGTTTGACGGCGTGGTCGATTTCGCGGGCAACGAGAAGTCGATGCAGTTCGCCGTGTCGACGGTGGCGCGCGGCGGCAAGGTCGTGGTGTCCGGCCTGATGGGCGGCAATTTCAGCCTGCCGATGGTGCAATGGGTCTACAAGCGCATGACCATCGAGGGCTTCATGGTCGGCACGCTGGTGGAAGCGAAAGAACTGATGGCGCTGGGCCGCGCCGGCAAGATCAAGCCGACGCCGATGAAGGAACAGCCGATGGCCGACGTCCAGAAATGGATCGAAGAATTGCGGGCCGGCAAGGTCGTCGGGCGGATCGTACTGAAGAACTGAGACGGCACGCGTCGTCGTGAAACGGATCATGCGCGCCATCGAGCGCTGCCGCGCATGAGGTCGCGACCCGGGTCGCCTAAGGCGGATCGCCTAAGACAGAAAACGGCTTGCCACCTGATAGAGCGCAAAGACCAACTCGCCATCATGAGGACAACCGCAATCGCGAAGAGATGGAGGCCATAGTACATCGCCGCGTCACCCAAGTGTGAAGAAGGTCTACGCGGAAGCAACCCGATATATGCAACGATGATTCGCCAACATGAGTCAGAGCTGAATCTTCGTCAACGAGATTTTGGCTTTTCTTCGCCCGACTGGAAAAAGTGAGTTTTTTTCATCACGCCTGATGGGCGGCGTGCGACAGGGCTCGGCAAGAAAACTGATCGTCAGCGCTGGTCGTCAGCCGGCTTTCAGCCAGCCGGATCTACTCTTCTGATGGCGTCCGTCGATGCCGTCGGCGTCAAGCCGACAATATCTTGATACCCCACCACACGACGGCGAGGGCAGCGACGACGCAGGCAGCCGTGAGCGCGCGCTCCAGGATATGGATCTTCATGGTTTCCATCCCGATATCTTCGCTACCCCGCGCGGAAGCTATGTGATTCCAGGATATCTCGGCAATGTCACGAGTTGCCAAAGCAACAATCGTCGACATCCTCACGGGAATCGCGGCGGCATATCGGCCTGACAGGTATCCTGTTGCAGGAGAGTTGGTTGAAGGGGACGGCGGATCGCGCTTGGCATCTATCCTTCGCGCGAGCTGCAGCGAAGTTCCGCACCGAAGCTCGCACGCACAAGGTTATTGACGCTCCCAGGCGCCTTGGCGGATAGTTCTTGAATATTCAACCGGGCGCTTGCCGCTGCTTATTTCTGCGCCATTTTTTTCGAGGGTACGATTTCATGCGGGGATATTTCGCTTCTTGCGCGACAATGGGTCTGGCGCTCGGATTGATGTGCGGCTCGGCCGGCGCCATCGAACTCATCCAGAACGGCGGCTTTGAAACCGGCAACTTTCAGTCGCAAGGCTTTCCCACTATGACACGATCTCATCGACCGGTTCACAGGATCTGAACTCCTGGACGGTCGTCCAGAACAGCGCGAACCAGAATACTCTCTGGTTTGGGGAAAGAACGCGACCGATATCAACGTCCACTCGGGCACGGGCTTCATCGACCTGACCGGCGTGGGCGACACCGTGCCTCACGGTGTGCTTAGCCAGACCATCGGCACCATCATCGGGCAGCAGTACAATTTCTCGGTTTACACCACGCTCGATACCGGGGTCGCGTTCAAGGTTCGCCAACAGCGATGAACTCACCTTGGCCGGAACCTTCGGCACCTGGAATTATAACCCGAACGGCGCGGTCTGGCTTCCGGTGACCAGCAGCTTCATCGCCACCAGTGATTTTACAACGATCAAGATCGCGGGAAACGCTGGCGAGGCCTTCATGATCGGTCTCGACGACCTGAGCGTGACCGGGCCTGAAGTCGGCGCGGTTCCGGAGCCGTCGACCTGGGCGATGATGATCCTGGGCTTCGCGGGCGTTGGAGTCCTGGCGTATCGGCGAAAGAATCAACACGCGGTTCGGCCAGCCTGAGCTCGCCTGCCCGCCAAGCAGAAGAGGCCGTATCAAGCGCCCCCTTAATGTCGTCGATACTGCCGCAGTCGCTGGCGGAAGTGAAAGAACTGATGGCGCTGGGCCGCGCCGGCAAGATCAAGCCGACGCCGATGAAG
>CADEDX010000027.1 GCA_902826195.1 uncultured Bradyrhizobium sp.
GAAGGCCCTGTTTCTTGACCGCCGTTTCGAGCTGTTGCACAGCCAGATCGGGATATTGCAGCGTTAGCGATGCAAAGGCGCCAAATCGTTCAGGCCGCGCGGCGCAAAGCTCCGCCAGTTTCTCGTTCTGAACCTTGACGATCTGGGAGGCGGTGTCGCGATCCTTGCCGTACCAGAACGGATTGATCGACAGCACCTCCATGTCGATGGCCATCGCATCCATTTCCTTCAGGCGCTGTTCGATGGCGATGAAATGCTCGGGCACGCCCTTGACCGGCGGCAGCACCTTGTCGGCCTCGGCCCCCATGAGGCTGATGGATTCTCGGAAATAGCAATGCGCGTGGACATCCACCGTAAGGACCCGCTTGCCGTTGACTTTGACGGGCAGGCGAGCCGCCTTGGGCTGGGCATGGCCTGCATTCAGCATGCCGCAACTGCAAAACGCGATTCCGCTTGCAGCTGCGCCTTTCAGGAAATTCCGTCGGGTGGTCATGGCTCGCCTCCCTTGAATGTTTGGGTCCGTTTCCTCAGGCCGGTCGACTGACGCGCCGGTCCATTCTTCATTTTATCGGCAACCACATTGCCAATACTTGCAGGGAAGGGCAATCATTCGAGGAATAATTGCGCCCAAAGGGAGAGATCTCAAATGCGAGTGCTTCATTGGCTATTCCCGGCGCTCGCGCTGTTCTCAAGCCACCCCGCGGTCGCGCAAGGGAATTATCCAGACCGGCCGATCAAGATGATCGTGCCACTGGCCGCTGCCAGCGCGGTCGATGTCGCGGCGCGGATCGTGACCCAGAAAATGGCCGACAACATGGGCCAGCAATTTGTGATCCTGAACCAGCCTGGCGCGTCGGGGATGATCGGCGCGGAGGCCGTCGCCCGGGCCGAACCGGACGGCTATACGATCGGCGGCTTCAACGACAGCATCATGACGATGGTGCCGAACCTGCAGTCCAAAATGCGCTGGGACATCCTGAAGGATTTCGAACCGGTGTCGCTGGTCGCAACTGTGGAATGGGGGCTGATCGCCAACAATCAGGCCAGCTTCAAGAGCGCAGCGGACCTGATCGCGGCGGCAAAGGCGGCACCCGGCAAAATCGACTATGGCTCGGGCGGGCCGGGGAGCCCGCAGCATCTGGCGATGGCGATGTTCGCCTCCGCTGCCGGGATTTCGCTGACGCATGTGCCCTACAAGGGCGCCACCCAGGCTGCGACCGACGTTGCCGCGGGGCAGATCCCCGTCGGCTTCCAAGGGCTGGGTACGGTCGCGGCGTTGGTGCGCGGCGGTCAGCTCAGGCTGATCGGGGTGACCACCCAAAAGAGATTGTCGCAATTCCCTGATGTGCCGACCGTCTCGGAGTCTGGTCTACCCGGCTTCTTCTTCAATTCATGGTTTGCCATTCTCGCCCCTGCCGGCACTCCCAAGGACATCATTGCCCGGCTGAATGCGGAAGCGTTGAAGGCCGTCAGCGATCCTGCCGTGCGTCGCAAGCTGGAAGAGTTGGGTTTTGCAGTGCGCGGCAGTTCGGCGGAAGAGTTGCGCGCCATGACGCGCGATCAGCTCGCCAAGTATGAGCGCGTGATCCGGGAAACGGGAATCGCCAAGGAATAATCCCCGGCAGTCGGTGTTTCGACCGCAGCACAAAGCGGCAGCCCCACATTCCTCCGCTGCATGGCATGGCGTTTGCTACGAGAATCCCTGTTGTGCTTGGATCAGGCGCTTTGCGATTCCCCAGCCAGGGATCCTGGCGCGGGCTCCGTCTGCAGCACGCCCATCGGCTTCGACAAACGACGTAATGGCTTGTTCGTCCAAGATCTTTCGCTAGTCTGAACAAGTGGATGGAGGAAGCCGAGGGTGTCTTGCCAGGTCTGTTCGTCGACGCTGAGAGCTGGCGACCTGTTCTGCTCCGCATGCGGCGCGGTTGTGCCCGATCAACCGCTGCGCGCGGCCGCATCGCAAGGGCGGATCGCAGGCGAGCGCAAATTCCTCACCGTGCTCTGCTCCGACCTGCAGCGCTCAACCGATCTAATTTCGGAGCTCGATCCCGAAGAAGCGATCTCCCGGCTTGAGCCGGCCCTGATCGCCATGCGCACGGCGGTTCGCCGCAACCGCGGGATCGTCAGCAAGGAGGGCGGCGACGGGCTGATTGCGCTGTTCGGTGCGCCGCACGCGGACGACAACCACGCCGTGATGGCGTGCCACGCGGCCATCGATCTGGTGAAGCGCATCAAGTTGCTGGAAGATCCGCGTCTTCACGTCCGGATCGGCCTTCACTCCGGCTATGTCGTCGCGCATGTCATCGAAGCCGACTTCTCTTCCATCTACGAAGCAGGCGGGCCGGCGGTCCATCTGGTGAAGCGGATCGAAAGCGCGGCGCAGGCCGGACAGATCCTGGCATCGGAGTCCAGCCAGACCCTGGCGACCGGGATCGTAACGTTTAATCCCTTGCCGCCGAAACGATTGGAGGGATTTCCCGCCCCAGTGCCCTGTTACGAGGTCGTCGGGATCAGCGGCATGAGCCGCTGGCGCGCCCGCTCTACGGCCGGCCTTTCCTCCTTCGTCGGCCGGAACGAACAGATTTCGCAGCTGGAGCGCGCGGCACAGGCCGTCGGTCCCGCCGGGAAGATCGCCGCCGTGGTGGGAACGGCGGGGATAGGAAAGTCCCGTGTGGTCCATGAATTCGTCGACCGCCTCCGGCGGCGTGACTGGCAGATCGTCGAGGCCGAGTGCCATCCGCTCGAACAGTCGGTGCCGTATTCACTGCTGAAGAGAATCGTTCAAAACGCATTGCAGGCGGCGGATGTTCCCCTCGCCGACTGCTTTGGCCCAGGCGACGGCTCGACCCCGGCACACGTCGAGCTTTGGCCCGCGGCACTGAATTCCGTTCTCGACCAACCGGTCGGCGATCCGCGATGGAGCAATCTTGAGCCCTTGCTGCGGCGGCGTGTCATCATCGATGCCGTTCGCAATGTGCTGGATCGGCTGGTTTCGTCGCGGCCGACCATATTGTTGCTGGAGGATTTGCACTGGATCGATAGCCAGAGCGAAACCGTCCTCGAAGCGCTGATGTCGCTTGCGGGCAGCCGGCCGCTGCTGGTGCTGCTGACCTGGCGGACCGAGTATGCGCCGAACTGGCTTGAAGACCTGGACGTATTGCGAATCTGGCTTCGGTCGCTGGACGCGACCGCGGCCAATACACTGCTCGACAATCTGCTCGGCACGGCTGCTGATCTCGATGCGCTCAAGGCCCGCATTCTCCGCCATACCGGACAAATCCCGCTCTTCATCGAAGAGGTGGCTCGGCAGCTCATCGATCGTCGCGCCGCCGGCGGCGTCGATTCATCCTGGGACACCCTCGAAATCCCTCCCACCGTTCAGGGCGTGATCGCGTCGCGCATCGATCGCTTGCCGAAAGAAGACAAGGCGCTGCTGCAGCTTGCATCGTTTCTCGGACCGCGGATATCGCCGAACTTGCTTGCCGCCGTGACAGGGACGCCGGTGGCGCAACTGCAAAGCCGGCTCTGGTCGCTGGAGATCCTGGATTTTCTCGAGGAGGCGCGCTCGGTCGCATCGGTCGAGTATGTCTTTGCCCATGATCTCATTCGCGAGGTTGCCTACGAGTCGATCCTCCGCTCACAGCGGGAAGTGATGCACCGCCGGATTCTGACGGCTCTGGAAATGACATCAGCCGGGCGGGAGGAAGATGTCGCGGAAGCGCTTTGCCATCATGCGGTCAAGGCCCAGGACTGGGCAAAAGCTGATCGCTATGCCCATCTCGCCGCGAGGAAGGCATTTGCGAGATCGGCGTTCCGGGACGCCACGGAATATTTCAAGATCGCAATGGATGCGGTGGACAAGCAGCCGGAATCGACGACGCGCGAGCAACGGGCGATCGACCTGCGCATCGAAGCGCGGCTGGCGTTCGTGTCGTTCGGAAGCATCGAGGAGTGGTTTGGTCTCGGTCAGGACGGCGAGGCGCGGTCCAAACAGATCGGCGATGAGGGCAGGCGGCTTGCTTCAATCGCGATGCGGGCGGCGGCGCTCAATTTCTACGGAACGCCCTATGAAGCGATCGCGGTGGCGGAAGAAGCGGTTGCCCTGGCCAACCAGATGCACGAAGGGCGCTGGCTCGGCTTTGTCGAATACGGCCTTGGCCAGTCCTATTTTCTCGCCGGACGATCTCGGGACGCAGAGACGCATCTCGCCAAGGCAATCGCGCTGCTCACGAACGCGCCGGAAAACGTTCCGCCGGGAACGACGGGATCCAGCCTGCTGGTGCTTTGCTACATGATGAACGCCATGGTTCACGCCTGGCTGGGCGAATTCGATCAGGCCGAGCGCTTCTCCGAGGAAGCGGGCATCCTCGCCGAAACGACCGACCGTCCCTACGATACGATCGCTGCTGACTATGGCCGCGGCACGGTGCAGATGTTGCGCGGCGATCTGGACGAGGCCGAGGCTGCCCTCGATCAGGCGTTTCGCGTTTCGCGCGAAAGCGAGGCGCGCCTGTTTCGGCCTCTGATCATGAGTGCGCTTGGAAACCTTTACTCCCAGCAGGAGCGTGCCGAACTCGCGACCGAGATCCTGATGCAGGCCAAGCACGAGGCCGACAAGATTGGTCATGAAACCAGCAAGGTCGCGATCCCGGCTTATCTGGGCGCGGCCTATGGTCAGCTCGCCGATGTCCAGCATGGACTAGCCATCCTGCGTGCCTGCCAGGCCAGCGCGAGGCAGAAGGGATATGCGGGTATCGAGGCGCTCGCGATGAGCGCTGAGGCGACTATTCTTGCGACCCAGGGTGGACACATGATGGAAGAGGCGATGGCCTCACTGCAGCGCACCATCGAATTCACGTCAAGGCTCGAAGCCTTGCCTCTGCTGGGAGCGGCCAAGGGAGTGCGGGCCCGGTTGCTGGCGGCCTCGGGGCGAACGGACGAGGCGAGGGAGGAACTGGTCCAGGCCATCACACTGTTCGACCGATCAAAAATGACTGTGCATCTTCAGCGTGCCAAAGCGGACCTCTCCAAGTTTTCCGATATTTGACATAGTATGGCCACGTTATAGCCACGGGCGATGAGCGCCGTTATTCAGGGGAGCAGGAAATGGGCGGATTAACCTATAGTGGAAAATTTGAAGATCGCATCAATGAGTTGTATAGCCCGAAGAATATTGGCAAAACCGCGAAGAAGTTCAAAGAGTACGAGAAGAAGAACGGCCCTTACGCGTTCGGAAAGTTCACGAAGGTCCTGGTGCCGAAGAAGGAAGACTGGGCTGACGAATCGGGCGCTACCGGCGGCCACGACAAGTGGGAAAAGCACTCCGGCGCCATTCCCAAGGCGATCCGCGACAAGATCACCGAGGTCATTTCAACCAACCTGAGGTCGGCCAAGCCGATGCCGCTGGTGCTGAAGGTCGGCGAGAACGTCGATGGGACGCATGACCTCAAGGTTCGGCTCTTTACCCATAATGGCCAGATGCATATTGGACTCCATATGCTTTGCCCGAATTCTTCGCTGAAATAGGCTTCCGGCGCCGCAAACCAGATTGGCCGGCAGGATCTCCGATCTTGCTGACTTTTTGCTACTGGCCGGCCAGCGGGTTGCGGCAAGGCGGACAGACCCGGTTCTGCCCTTATGGCAGGCATTGGTGCTTTTTTCCGCCGCCAATTCGGCGCGACCGGCGCTTTCCGGTTGAAAAGCCGTTCAGCGTTGACTACGCAAGGGCTTGAAATCCCGCGCTCCCTGGAGTTTGACTGGCGTGCCTCAACAAAGGACGGGTGAATCTCAGGGGTTCTCGAGCAGCAAACTGTCGGTCTTGCGCAAGCATCCGATCTTTGCCGATCTCGAGCCGGAGGCTTTCGAGCAACTCTGCCGCTATGCCAAGCACTCCACCCTGAAACGGGGAACCACGTTGTTCTCCAAGGGTGATCCCGGCAACAGCCTGTACGCGGTGATCTCAGGCTCGGTGAAGATGAGTATTTCATCACCGGACGGCCGCAACGCTATCCTCAACATTGTCGGGCCTGGGGAAATCTTTGGCGAAATCGCGCTGCTCGACGGACAACCCCGCTCGACCGACGCCATTGCCAACAGCAATTGCGAACTCTTCGTCATCGACCGGCGCGAATTCATCCCGTTTGTCAAAGCCCAGCCGGCGCTGGCCATGAAATTCATCGAGCTGCTTTGCGAGCGGCTGCGATCGACCAGCGACCAGGTCGAACAGATTATCCGGCAGAACCTGCCGGGCCGGCTGGCGAGCGCGCTGCTTCGACTGTCCGAAAAGCACAGTTCCGACCCGCAGGGCCGAACCATCGCGATCACCCAGCAGGAGATCAGCGAGATGGTTGGCATGACCAGGGAGAGCATCAACAAACAGTTGCGCGCCTGGGCCGGCCGCGATTGGGTGCGCCTCGAGCACGGCGCCATCGTCGTGCTGAATGCCGAGGTGCTTCGAGATCTGGCCGAGGCGGGGGCCGGTCACGACAACGAGTGACCGACACGCGCAGCCGACGTCCGGACCAACCGAACTCACGGACTGGCGGGCACGGGATTGGCGCCACGCTCGATCGTGAATTCCATGTCGATCAGGCCGCGCGAGTGATTCAGGTCCGATTGCGACATCAGCAGGGTCAGATCCTTGCCCCTGAGGGCAGCCAGGACCTCGGAAAGCCGGTCCGACAGGGCCGGCGCGATGCCTTCGAACGGCTCATCGAGCAGCAGGCATTTGGTGCCGATGGCCAGCGCCCTGCCGAGCGCGACCAGCTTTTGCTGCCCGCCGCTCAGCAGCAACGCCTTGCGCTGGCGCATCTCGGTGAGTTCGCCGATCACCTCATAGACAAACTCGAGCCGGGCCTTGCGGTCGAGGTGTTTTGCGACCCATAGGGGCAGCATGATGTTTTCCTCAACCGTCAGCTGAGGCACCAGGCAGCGGTCTTCCGGCATGTAGCCGATGCCGAGTGCTGCGCGCGCATGACGCGGACAGGAGGCGAGATCGTCTCCTTCGAAGCGGACCGTGCCGGCGACCGGTGTGAGATGCCCCATGATCGAACGCATCAGCGTCGTCTTGCCTGCGCCGTTGCGGCCGACCAGGCTGACCATGGCGCCTCTCGCGACGTTCATCGTAAAGCCACGCAAGGCCGGCATCGACTGGATCTCGACGACGAGATTATCGATGGTGAGCAACGGGGGCGCGTCGTTCATCGCGCGCCTCCCGTGACGTAGCGGCGGACTTCCTGATTGTTCAAGACTTCGGCGGGTATCCCGTCGGCCAGAATTCGGCCCTGATAAAACGCCACGACACGATCGGCATAACGGCTGACGATCTCCATGTCGTGGTCGACGAACACGATAGTCGCCGCATCGGGCGCGACGGCGTGGATGACCCGATCCATGGTTTTGAACTTTTCTTCGGCCGATACACCCGAAGTCGGCTCGTCCAGCAGCAGCAGTTTTGGCCGGCGCACCAGCGCCATGGCGATGTCGATCAGCTTGCGGACGCCGCCGGCAAGTTCCGAGATGGGACGATCGGCCTGATCGGCCAGACCGAAGCGTTCAAGCAGTTCGACGGCTGCGTCGCGGCGACCCTGCGCCTCCGCCGGTGCCCGGAGCGACATCCGTGTGCCGGTGCCGGAAATCGCCACGGCAAGATTTTCCGCGGCGGTGAGTTCGACGAAAAGCTGCGGAATCTGGAACGAGCGAGAGATGCCCAGCCGAGCGGTGCTGCGCGGCGAGCGGCGGCCGATGTCGGTGCCGTCGAGCAGGATCGTCCCGCTGTCGGGCTTGAGATAGCCGGTCACCATATTGACGAAGGTGGTTTTGCCGGCACCGTTGGCGCCGATCAGGCTGATCTTCCGACCCGCTGGAATGTCGACGGTGAGCGCGTCCGCAGCAACCACCGCGCCAAATCGCTTCTCGAGCCCGCGTACCGAAAGAACCGGGTTCACGACGCGGCTCCCCGTTCCGCGGCGAGCGGAACATCGGCCGCCGTGCGCCGCTTGCGGCGGTCCCTGATCCAGAGCGAGCCGATGCCGCGCGGCAGAAACAGAATGACTCCCAGCAGGAATATGCCGAGCACGAGCTGCCAGGTATTGGGTAGATAGAGGTTCGAGAACGAACGGACCAGCTCCAACGCCATGGAAGCGACGAAGACGGCGGCGACGCTCTGGTTGCCGGCCAACACCGCCACGAAGACGAATTCGCCGGACGTGGTCCAGTAGGCAAATTGCGGATCGATATGCCGCTGCGCCATCAGCGCAAACGCGCCGCTGGCGCCGGCAAAGACCGCGGCGATCGCGAAGTTGATCGATACGATCCGGTTGGCCGAGAGCCCGAGATATTCGACGCGCAGGTTGTTTTCGCGCACCGCCAAACTGGCTAGGCCGAATTCGGACCGGAACAGGATGGTCGCGGCGATGCCGGCAAATCCGGTCACGATGACCGAGACCGCATACAGCATAAAGTCGGCTTCGCGCGGATCGGTGAAGCTCATGCCGAACAGGCTTGGCCGTCCGACGTTGAACCCGTCGGAGCCGCCAAGCGCGGTCGTCTTCACCAGCGCGCCGTAAAACACCATCGACAGCGCCAGTGTCAGCATGCCGAAGAAAATCCCGCTGTAGCGAGCGATCAAGGGACCGATGACCAGGCCGAGCAGGCCGCCGCAGGCGGCGCCGACGATCACTTGCGCCACGGCGTCGGTGAGACCCCAGGCGTTGGCGATCAGCGCCACGCCATAGCCGCCGGCCGCGAAGAACAGGCCCTGGCCGAACGAGACGTTGCCGGTGCGCGCCAGTACGACGATGCCGAGCGAGATCAGCGCATTGGAGGCTGCAATCGTCGCCAGCGACAGGGTCCAGGTCGGCAGCGCGCGCCCGAACAGCGTCACCGCAGCGACCAGCGCGATCATGACCAGGGGATGCATACCTTTCCTCATCAGATCCGCCTTGCCGTCTCGCGCTTGAACAGACCTTCGGGGCGAAACATCAGCACGACCGCCATGATCAGGTAGATCACGAACAACTCGGCCTGCGGCATCAGGTGCACCGAGGCGGCGCGCGCCAGCCCGACCAGAAGTGCACCGACCGCCGCACCCTCGACGCTGCCCAGCCCCCCGATCACGACGATCGCAAAACTCAGGATGATGACATCGGAGCTCAGCCCCGGCTGCATCGATATTTTCGGTGCGGTCAGCGCGCCCGCGAGCGCGGCGAGCAGGACGCCGAACGCGAAGGCAATCGCGTAGACGCGATTGACGCGTACGCCCATGCTGAGGCTCATTTCCTCGTTATGGATGACGGCAAGCACGATCTTGCCGATCACGGTGCGATTGAGGCCGAACCAGATCGCAAAGCCGATCGCGGCCGAGATCGGTATCAGCACCAGATCGTAGCCGACATAGTAGAGCCCGGCGAATTCGAGATTGCCGAACAGCTCATAGGGCTGCGTCGCATAGATCGGATTGACGCCCCAGATCAGCTTGGTGACGTCCTCCATGATCAGGAACACGGCGTAGGTCACCAGCAGCAGCACCACTTCGTCGCGGCCGTAGAACATCTTCAGCAGGCCGCGTTCCAGTAGCCATCCGACGGCGGATGCGATCATTGCCACCGCGAGCAGCATGGCGACGAAGCCAACGCTGGGGGGGAGGCTGCGTGCGGCCACCATCGTCACCACGGTCGCCGCGATATAAGCGCCGAGGGCATAAAAGCTGCCATGAGCGATGTTGAGGATCTTCAATACGCCGAATACCAGCGTCAGCCCAAGGGCAACGACAAACAGCCACGAGGCCTGGATCAGGCCGTCGAGAACAATCGTCAGAAAGAAATTCATGGCGGCGGGGTCACGCGGGTCGTCGGTGGGCAGAAAAAGGCGGCGCGATTCCAGTCACGCGCCGCCATGGGTTCGTCAGATGCCAATGCCTAGTCGCACTTGGCGCCCTGCATGCCACCCTTGATCCAGTCGATCGCTTTCACGCCCGGCGGCGGGTTGACGCATTCGGCGGCGAAGTACTGGATATCGACGAGGTCGACCCGCTTTAGGTCCGGATTGTACTTGGTGCGGCTGAAGGCAATCGGCTGAATCGCCTGATGGCCATCGGCGAGCTTCATCTGGATCAGGCCGCCGGGTGTTTGCCACTCCAGCCCGGTCATGGCCGCGACCATCTCGTCGGTCGAAGGTTTCTTGCCGCCGTTCTTGGCCATGGCCTTCTCGACCGCCGCCTTCAATCCGAGGATCGCCTGCGTCATGCGATAGGACGCCTGAACCGGGTAGACGCCATTGGCGGCCTCGTATCCCTTGAACAGCCAATCATTCAGCGGCGATTTTTGCGACATCAGGCCGTAGGCGCCGCGCGCGCCGATGATTGTGCCGTCGGGCATCTTGTCGCCGAGTGGCGGCAGCACGTGATCTGCGGCGCTGAATACGAGCTGGCTGCGCTTCGGCAGCCCACGCGGCGCCGACTGCAGGACGAAAGCCTGCAAGTCGCCGCCCCACAGGCTGGAATAGACCACGTCGGAGCCGGCCCCCACCAGCGCGGAAATTTCGGTGCCGTATTGGCCAGCGCCGAATTTGGGCAGCAGGTCCGTTTGAAGCTTGACGCCGGGATAGAGCTGTTCCGCCGCTGCGACGAAGTCGGCCCGGCTGTCCTGTCCCCAGGCATAATCCTGGTTGATCGCCGAAAGCGTCGTCATCTTGATGTTCTTGGCCTTCATGTACCTGATGAGGCCGACATTATCCATCGTGGCATGGGCGGCGGTGCGGAACACGTAATTGTATTTGGCGTCCTCGAAAATGCGCGGTGTGCCGCAATCCATCAGCACCAGCATCTTCTTCAGTTCTTCCGCGATAGGTGCGACGGCAAGACAGTCGCCGGAGCCGATATAGCCGAGCACGACGTCGACATTGTCGCGCTGGTAGAGGTTGCGCAGTTCCTGCACCTGCTTGGTGGCGCCGCCGTTCTCGTCGATAATGACCGGCTCGACCTTGATGCCGCCGAAGCCGACCTTCTCATAGGGCGAGGGGGCGGCACCCTTGTTCAACTGATCGATCACGAACTGCGCGCCGTTGCGTGCGGGGACGCCAAAGCTGTCCGCCGCCGGGCCGGAAAGGAAGGTCACGATGCCGAGCTTGAAAGTTTCCTGGGCAGCTGCCGGCGCCACCAGCGCGAACGATGCCGCGACGGATGCAAGAATGGCAGCGCGGTTAGCCCGCCGAAAACGGTTCATGATTTCCTCCCTCCGATGCCGGCGGTTGTTCCCGCCCGATTATCCGCGCCGCTTTTAGCCAGCGTCGGCCTCATTGACCAGAGCTTAGGGAAGCTTTGACGGCCCGTCCATACGCGGGCCTGGAATGGGAAGAGGCGGGGCAGCGGCGTGATGCCGCCCTACTCACATGTCGAACACGGCAACCGCGCGGATGGGCGAGGCCGTCCCGCCGCGCCATTTCATCGGCAGGCCGATGAAGGTGAACCGGCCGCGGCCCAGCAGCGCTTGCAGGTTGCACAGGCTCTCGATATGGGTGATGTCGAGGTCGAGACAGGCCTTGTGCACGAGGGCATTGACCTTGCCCTCGGGTCCCGGCCGCATCGAATCGATGCCGAAATGCACGACGCCCTGCTGCGCCAGCCATTCGGTGGCGGCGACGTTCACGCCGGAATTATCGCTTTAATATTCCTTGCGGGGGAATGTTCGCTCGTGGTGGCCGGTACATAGCAGCACGGTGCCGCCCTTCGGCACCGGCACGCCGGCCTTCGCCACCGCCGCTTCGAGATCGGAAGGTGTAATCTCGGCGCGCGGCGCGATGTGGCGCAGATCGATGCAGATGCCCGGCACGATGCATTTTTCCAGCGGATACTGGTCGATCGATATGCCGCTCGGTCCAAAATGCCGGGGCGCGTCGATATGGGTGCCGGCATGGTCCACCATGGAAATGAACATCGATGCCAAGCCGTGCACATTGCCGGACTCGGCAAAGGATTCTTCGTGGGTCTTCCAGACGCCGTGCATGACCGGCGGATGGCCGGGATAGCTCGGGGTGCGGTGATAAAGCTCTCTCGAGAGGTCGACGATCTTCACGCGGTATCTCCTCCGCCCGCGAAAGGCGGGGCCATCGCTAGAACCCGAATGCCCTCGGCAGCGCGAGCGACAGCCACGGCACATAGGTCACGATCATCAGCACCGTAAACATCACGTAATAGAATGGCCAGATGCCGCGCATCACTTCGTCGACCGAAACCTTACCGATGGCGCAGCCGACAAACAGCGTGGTTCCGACGGGCGGCGTCAAGAGGCCGATGCCGAGATTGAGCAGCATGACGATGCCGAAATGCACGGGATCGATGCCGAAGCTCTTCACGACCGGCAGCAGGATCGGTGTGCAGATCAGCAGCAGCGGTGCGAGATCGAGCGCCGTTCCCAACACCAGCAGCATGATGTTCAGCCACATCAGCAGCACATATTTGTTGCTGGATATGGCGACGAAGAATTCGGTCATCTTGGCCGGCATCTGCATCAGCGCGGCGACGTAGCCGAAGCACGACGCGGTCGCCACCAGCGTCAGTACCATCGCTACCGTCTGCAGCGTTTTGTAGACCAATAGCGGCAGCTCGGACCATTTGTAGTCGCGATAGATGAACATGGTGACGAAGAACGCCCAGACGCAGGCGACGGCACCCGCCTCGATGGGCGTGAAGACGCCGGTGAGAATGCCGCCGAGCACGATGACGAGCGTCACGATCCCCCATACGGCATCGCCGAGCATCCTGACCGCCTGTCGGATCGGCACGGGCTCGCCCTTGGGATGCTTGTCGCGATAGGCGTAGAAGAGGCAGAGTAGCATCAGCGAGAAGCCCAGCAGCAGGCCGGGGATCAAGCCGGCCAGAAAGAGGCTAGTGATCGACACCACGCCGCCGGTCGCCAGCGAATAGATCACCGAATTGTGGCTCGGCGGAATGATGATGGCCTGCAGCGAGGCGCTGATCGTCACATTGGTCGCGAACACCCGCGGATAGCCCTTATCGGCCATTTGCGGGATCATCACTGAACCGATCGCGGAAGTATCGGCAACCGATGATCCGGAGATACCGCTCATGATCGTGGTCGCGAGAATGTTGACCTGCGAGAGGCCGCCGCGCATGCGCGTGAAGCCGACGACGACGGCGGCAAAATCGACCAGTCGCCGCGCCATGCCGCCTTCGGCCATGATGGCGCCGGCCAGCACGAAGAACGGGATGGTCAGCATCGAGACCTTGCCGACGCCGCTGGCGAATTGCTGCATCACCGCGCCGACCGGCAGGTCGATCCACAGTGCGCCGACCAGCGCGGAAAGTGCCAGCGCATAGGCGATCGGCATGCCGATCGCAAAGAACAAGCACATGCTGAGAAGCAGAACCGCAATATCCATGGCTGGTTACTCGACCGGTACGTGGGCGTCGCTGCCGTCGCGCGGCGGCGGGCCGATGGTCAGGCGTTCGACGACGAACAGCAGCATCATGGCGCCGCTGATCACGATGGGCAGGTAGGTGATGCCGACCGACAGCCACGGAAATTCGTCGACCGAATTGTCCCAGGTGGTCTGAACGAGCCGGAGCCCCCACACCACCATGAAGATCGCGATCACGCCCATCAGGACTTCGCTCAGGAAGAGGGAAACGCGGCGCAATGGCGGCGGCAGCAGGTCGGTGCCAACAGTCATGTTCATGTGGATGCGCTGACGATAGCAGTTGGCCGAGCCGATGAAGGTGATGGCCACAGTCAACAGCACGGCCATCGGCTCTGGCCATGACGATGCGCTGTTCAGGACATAGCGGGTATAGACGGCCCACGGAATCACCGCCGAAACGAGCACCAGCGCCACGCAGGCGATCGCTGCGCCGGTCCAGTAGACCGTATCGTTCACACGCCGGAAAATCCCGGCTGCAGAATAAGACATTTTAACCTCGGGGAATGCGCTTCAAATCGCCTCGGCAGGCGCGGGTACGGGTGGCCGCAACGGTTATCGTCCGGCCACCCGCTGATGTTGCGCGAGGCGCTAGTTCACGGCCTCGATGCGCTTGACCATCGCGGCGTATTTTGCGCCGTATTTGTCCCAGACCGGCTTGACGGCTTCCTGGAACGGCTTCTTGTCGATCTCGGTGATGATCTCGGTGCCGGACGCCTTCATCTTCTCGATCGCGGCGTTCTCCGCTTCATACCAGAGCACGCGCTGTTCCTGCTGGGCTTCCTTGGCGAACTTCTTGATCAGCGCCTGATCGTCCGGCGTCAGCTTTTGCCAGGAGATGCGCGAGAACACGAGCAGTTCGGGAATGATCAGGTGCTCGGTCATCGTAAAGTACTTGGCCACCTGGTTATGGTTCTGCGCGACAAAGGACGGCGGATTGTTCTCGGCGCCGTCGACCACTCCGGTCTGCATCGAGCTGAATACCTGGTCGAATCCAAGTGCGACGCCATTGCCGCCCAGCGCGTTCATGGTGTCGACGAACAACGGATTTCCCATCATGCGGACCTTGAGGCCCTTGAGGTCGGCAATGCTCCGGATCGGCCGCTTGTTGTTGTAGACGTTGCGCGAGCCGGCATTCATCCAGCACAGTGCGATCAGGCCGGTCTTTTCGGTGTTGGAAATCTTCGCCAGCAATTCGTCGCCGATGTCACCGTCGATCACCTTCTCCATGTGTTTTGAGTTGCGGAACACGAACGGCATGTTGAAGACGTTGACGTCATCCACGACCGGGCCGACGGCTCCGACGGAGATGCGCGCGATCTGCAGCGCGCCGAGCTGGGCCTGCTCGATCATCTCCTTTTCGCCGCCGAGCTGCATCGACGGGAACATCTGCACCGTCAGCCGGCCGTTGGTCGCGGCTTCCAGCTTCTTGCCCATGCGAACGACAGCCTCGACCGTCGGATAGCCCAGCGGATGAACATCGGATGCCTTCAGCACCATTTTGGTCTGCGCCAAAGCGGATGACAGCGGCGCTGTGGTCGCAATCGTGGCGCCAAGCCCTGCGCTCAACTTGATAAAGTCGCGGCGTTTCATGGTATTCCCTCCTGATGTTGTTTATCGTTGTATGGACTTTCGAACTCTAGTCTCGCTGGTCGAAGTACTCCGGATTGATATGTTGCGTGGCCGAGATGTTTTCGAGCAGGTTTTCGAGGTGGACTTCCATCGCCCGTCTTGCACGCTTTGCGTCATGTGCTTCGATCGCGGTGAGGACGGCCTCGTGTTCGACGATCACCTTTGCGATCCGCCCGCGCTGGGGCAGGGTCAGCCGGCGATATCGATCGACGTGGACCTTTACCTGCTGGATATACTTCCAGATTCCGGGGTAGCCGGCGACATCGGCAACCATCGCATGAAACATTTCGTCGGCCTGATGGAAGGCTTCGCTGTCGCCGGCCGCGTTGGCCTCGCGCTGGCGTTCCAGGATCGAGTGCAGCGACAATATCTGGCTCGACGTCGCGCGTTCGGCGGCGAGCCGCGCCGTGGTCTCCTCCAGCGCTTTGCGGATGATGATGGCCTCGGGCAGTGCCGCCACCGGAATGCGGGCGACGAAGATGCCGGACTGCGGATAGATCTCCAGCAGGCCCTCATCCGATAGTTTGAGGATGGCTTCGCGAACGGGGGTGCGGCTCACGCCGTAGGAGAGGGCGATCTGCGCTTCCGCGATCGCTTCGCCGGGGCGGCGCTGCAGCGACACCAGTTCGCTGCGAAGATCGGAATAGATTTTTGACGCCGCCGTCGCCGCGCGCAGCCTGTCGCTGCGGCGCGTGCCGGCCGACATTCGGCGAGCCCTTGGCTCAGCCTTCTTCGATGCGCGGACAGGCATGACGTTCCTCCGATTGATATATTAGTATATGAATCGGTCTTGGCAATCGGAAACCAACCCGAGCGTGTCCGCGATGCGCGCGGAGGGCTCACCAAGTCATCGGCAATTTTACGTTCGGGACGTCAGCCGCGGCCGCTGATGAAACCTGCGCGTTGCCGCTGTTCCTGCTGTCCCGCGCCGGTCAGCAAGGCGATCAGCTCTTGCGCCTGTTGTGGGTGGGCGGCTGCGGCCGCGACGGCTGCTGTGTAGGTGGTTGCGAGTTCGCAGCCCGGTGGCAGCGAGCCGGAAAGTGTCACGCCTTTGGTGGAGATGATTTCGGTCGATTGCGTACACCCGATCGGACGCCGCGCCTTGGATGCGGCGAGTTCGCGCATCGCGGTCGCGCCGTTCGGAAAAACTTTGAGACGGTCGGCGACCTCGTTGGCGATGCCGAGCTGTTGCAGGACATTTGCAACATGAATCCCGGCGGTCGAGGTCTTGGTATCCGGCACGTAGATCGCATCGGACTCCTGCAAAACCCGGCGCAAGGCCGCGGCATCGTTGGCGGTAGCCAGTGGCTCGCCGGTGCGGACGGCGAGGGCGGTTTCGACCTCGCCTATATCGGCAATCGTCGCGGCGACGATCAGCTTTTCTTCCGTCAGTCTGGCGAGGAGCGCTGCGGTCAGGATGACGATATCCGCCGGCGCGCCCTTGCGCAATTTGTCGGCCATGACGCCGACCGCGCCGAACTCACCTGCGATCTCGAATCCGGTCCGGCTCCTGAAATCAGACACAAGGCTTCCGACCAGCCCCTGTGCCGCGCCGCCGCTCAGGATGTTCAGCGAGCTCATCAAGTCGATTCCACCGCGGCGATGATCCTGTCGCGCGTTATCGGCAGGTCGCGCACCCGAACGCCGAGTGCGTCGAACACCGCGTTGGCAATCGCCGCCGTCACCGGGCCATGGGCGGCCTCGCCGGCGCCGACCGGGTCGACATCGCTGCGCTGGATCACCTCGACCTCCACATCAGGCACTTCGCTGAAGCGCAGGATCGGATATTCATTCCAGCTCGTGCTGGTGATGCGCTGCCGGTCGAAGCGGACGCGCTCCTTCAATACCCAGCTCGTGGCTTGAATTGCCCCGCCCTCGATCTGGTTGATGACGCCGTCGGGATTGATGGCCTCGCCGACATCGACGGCCAGCGTCAGTTTCCTGACCGTAATCTCCGCGGCGCCCTCGACCTCCGCGATCGCGGCGCAGTAGGCGCCGGTGTTCTTGTAGCGGCCAAAGCCGATGCCATGCCCGATGCCGGTTTGCTTCGCTGGCTTCCATTTGGCGCGCGCAGCAACGGCGCGGATCACGTCCTTGGCTCGCTCATCCCGCAAGTGACGTAGACGGAACGCGACGGGGTCTTCGCCGCGGTCGGCCGCGATTTCATCGAGAATGGATTCGATCGCAAACACATTGCCCTGTCCACCCAGCGTACGCAGCGCCGAGGTGCGGATCGGCATGGTGGTCAGGCGATGGCTCTCAATGCGCCAGGATGGAAAATCATACAGCGGGATCGAGTTGCGGTCGCTGCCGCCGCCATTGGATTGCGGCGGATTGGTCGAGACCATGCGCGGAAACGGGTTCGCCACCTCGTATCCCGCCAGCAATGCGGGTTGCGCTGCGCGGCCCGGCCGCGCTACATGGCCGTTGCCCCAGATCGAATGCCGCCAGTCGACGATTTCGCCCTGCGCATCGAGATCGGCCTCGATCTCGATCGCCATCGCTGCGCCGAACGGCGCATCCGACATCTCTCCCTGGCGCGACCACTGCACCCGCACCGGCCGGCCGTTGGCCGCCTTGGCCAGCAGCGCGGCATCGAGCGCAACATCGTCGGCGGCGTTATGCCCGTAGCAGCCGGCGCCCTCCATATGCTCGACGGTGATGTTCTCGACCGGCAGCTTGAGCACCAGCGCCAGGTCGGCGCGCAGCAGATAAACGCCCTGGCTGTGGGTCCAGACATGGAGACGGTCGCCGCTCCACTGGGCCATCGCGCAGGACGGCGCGATGGACGCGTGCGCGATATAGGGGCGGGTATATTGCCGCTTGATCGTCCGTGCAGCCTTGCCTGACGATGCCGATGTCTTCTGGTTGATGACGGTCGATTCCACCGGCTGGCCCTTCAGGAATGCCGCCAGATCGTTTTCGTCGGGCAGGGGCCCGCCGTCGGACCAAGACGCACCTTTGCGCAAAGCGGTGAGCGCCGCCTCCGCACCATGCTCGGTCTCGCTGACGATGCCGGCAAAATTGCCGTCGCGTACGATCGCAACAAGACCGGCCACCGCGCGAGCGCCATCCTGCTGCAATCCCGCAAGTCTTGCGCGCGCATTGTCCGGCCGCAGCACGCGGCCATGCAGCATGCCCACCAAGGCCTGATCGTGAATGAAGCGCGGCCGGCCCAACACCTTGTCGGGAATATCGATCCGTTGAACCGAATGGCCGGCCAGCGCCCGGTGCGAGGCGCTCTTCGGCACGACGCCAGGTGTCGCGTCGCGATCGAGCGAGACTTCGTCGGCCAGCTCCCAATAGCTGGTCCTGACATTGCCGGGACCCGAAATGGTGCCGTCCTCGATGTCGAGCGCATCCGCTTCGACGCCCAGCCGTTCCGCCGCCTGTTGGAGAAATATCCGGCGAACCTCGGCGCAGGCGTGGCGCATCGCGCGCCCCGACTGCTGGATGGAAAGGCTGCCCGAGGTGACGCCCTCGTTGGGGCTGGTGGCCGTCGACGCGCGGATCATCTGCACGCGCGAGAGGTCGATATCGAGTTCGTCGGCGGCGATCTGCGCCAGCGCCGTCACGATGCCTTGCCCGATCTCCACCTTGCCGGGCGAAACCGTCACCTGTCCGGTGCTGGAGAATTTCAGCCAGGCCGACAGTTTTGGGTTCGCCGCGAGGCTGACCGGCAGCGTGGGCGGTGAGGGAGTGGGCTGGTTCATCTCGCCGCCATTTCTTCCGCCGCGCGCAGCACCGCCCGCACCATGCGATTTTGCGAACCGCAGCGGCAAAGATTGCGGTCGAGCGCTTCTTTCACTTCCCGGCTCGTCGGCGAAGGATTTCGCTTCAGAAGCGCGGCGGCGCTCATCAGGATGCCGGAGACGCAATAGCCGCATTGCATCGCCTGTTCGGCGATGAAGGCGCGTTGCAGCGGATGCGGCTGTTCGTCTGTTCCCAGCCCTTCGAGCGTCGTGACATCCTTGTCCGCCACCGACCACATCGGCGTATCGCAGGCGGATACGGCGTGGTCGCCCAGGATGACATTGCAGGCACCGCACTCGCCGGCGCCGCAACCGAAATGCGGTCCGGTCACGCCAAGTTGTCCGCGCAATACATCCAGCAACGACCGGTCGGGATCGGCGTCGATCTCTGTGTCGGCGCCGTTGAGGCGAAATCGAACGCTCGGCATTGCGGGCGTACCTTTTCAAAGTCTCTTATTGCGGCGGCTTTTCGAACTTCTTCACCACTTCCGCCCACTTCACTATATCGCCGCGCAGGAATTTGTCGAACTCCTCAGGGGTCATCGACATCGGCACGGCGCCCTGCTGGGTCCAGAGCTTGACGACATCGGACCGTTTCACCGTCGCGTTCACCGCGGCATTGAGTTTGTCGATGACCGCCTTCGGCGTGCCCGCGGGCGCCATCAGGCCCAGCCAGATGGTAGCCTCGTAGCCGGGAACGCCGGCTTCGATCGCTGTTGGCACGCTGGGCAGCACGGTCGAGCGTGTCTGGCCCGTCGTCGCCAGCGCACGCACCTGGTTTTCGGCGACGTTGGGCGCCATTGCCGTTACCGCATCGATCATCATCTGCACCTGGCCGCCGATTACGCCGCTGCGCGCTTCGCCGCTGTTGCGGTAGGGCACGTGCAGGATGTCGATGCCGGCCATGGCTTTGAACAACTCGCCTGCCATGTGATACGGCGTGCCCTGGCCCGATGACGCATAGTTCAGTTTGCCGGGTTGCAATTTGGCCAGCGCGATGAACTCCTGCAGCGTCTTGGCGGGCACGGATGGGTGAACCACGATCACGAGGTCGGATGAGTTGACTGGCGCGATCGGCGCGAGATCGCGCATCAACTCGTATTTGCGCTGCGGCACCAGCGATTCATTCGCAGTCTGGGTGTTCGACATCATCAGTAGCGTATAGCCGTCGGGCGGCGACTTCACGGCTTCCTGCGTGCCGATCACGCCGCCGGCGCCGGTGCGGTTCTCGATCACGAAGGGCTGACCAAAACTTTCCTGCAGAATGTTCCCGATCTGGCGGGCGGTGACGTCGGCAGGCCCGCCGGCGCCGAAGGGAACGATCACCTTGACCGGCCGGGAGGGATAGTCCTGTGCCTGTGCTTCGGGCAGCGTTGTTGCAAACAGCGACGCAGCCAGCGCCAGTGCGATCCTTGCGCCCGTCATTTCTCCATCCCCCGACTCTTGTTTTATTCCTTGCCGCAAGTTTAGCTGCAATGGGAACGGGCTGTCGACGAAAGACTGGCTGCGCGTCCTCGGAATAAAAGATAGGCTCGGGTGTAACGGACCGAGCAGGAGCGAGCCCACCGAGAAGGCTCGATAAACGACAATTGGGAGCGCCCATGAAGAAATCGATCTCGCGCCGCCATCTGCTTCAGGGCACCGGTGCCGTTCTCGCAAGCGCAGCATTTTCCACGCGCGTGATGGCGGCAGCGCCGCCGCCGGAGGCGGTGACACCGGCCTTGATCGAGGCAGCGAAGAAGGAAGGCAAGGTCATCTATTACACCTCGACCGACCTGCCGGTCGCGGAGAAGCTGGCCAAGGCGTTCGAGGCCAAATATCCGGGCATTTCGGTGCGCGTCGAACGCACCGGCGCCGAGCGCGTGTTCCAGCGCATCGGGCAGGAATATTCCAGCAACATCCACGCCGTCGACGTCGTCAACTCGTCCGATGCCGCGCATTTCATCGTCTGGAAGCGCGACGGCATTTTGACGCCTTACGTGCCAGAAGAGGTCGCAAAGTTTTATCCGGACGAGCACAAGGACCCGGACGGCCAGTTCGCGAGCTTCCGCATCTGGCTCAGCATCATCGCCTACAACACCAACCTGGTGAAGGCCGACGATGCGCCGAAAAGCTTTGCAGATCTGCTCGATCCCAAGTGGAAGGGCAAGATCGTCAAGGCGCATCCGGGCTATAGCGGCACCATCATGACCGCGACCTACCAGATGCAGCGAGATCTCGGCTGGACGTTCTTCGAGCAGCTTGCGAAGCAGAACATCATGCAGGTGCAATCATCGGCCGATCCGCCGAAGAAGCTGGATCTCGGCGAGCGCGCGCTGATGGCCGACGGCAACGAATACAACATTTTCCAGATGAAGGAGGCGGGCCGCCCGGTCGAGCCGGTCTACGCCACCGAAGGTTCGCCGCTGATCGTCGGACCGAACGGCGTGTTCAAGGATGCGCCCAATCCGAACGCGGCAAGGCTGTTCCAGTCGTTCAGCCTCAGCCGCGAGGCGCAGCAGCTCATCATCGATGTCGGGGGTCTCCGCTCCGCGCATTCGCAAACGGTCGAGAAGGCGGGGCGCAAGGCGCTCAAGGACATCAAGACCATGAAGGACGACGCGGCGGCGGTCGAGAAGGAAAGCGAGGCCATCAAGGCGCGCTACACCAAGATCTTTCGCGTTTGACCGCGATGGCATCGGGACTACCTGAAGCTTCGGTCGCAGAGAAGCTTGCCGAAAAGATCGCCGCGCTGCCAGCCGGCACCTTGCCGGCCGCGACCACGCGCAAATGCGAGGACCTGCTGATCGACGTGGTCGGCCTGTGCGTCACCGCACGCAACGAGGACTATGTCGCAAGTGCGCTCGCAGGCTGCGACGATGACGGTCCCTGCACGGCGATCGGGCATCGCCGTACGCTGAATGCAGCGGGCGCAGCCTTCGTCAACGGCACGGCCGCGCATGGCGAGGATTTTGACGACACGTTCGAGGGCGGCCCGGTCCATGCCGGCGCCGTCATCGTGCCGGCGGTGCTCGCCGCCTGCGAGCGGCACAATCAGGATGGTCGCATGGCGCTGGTCGGGATCGCCGTCGGCGCTGAAGTGCTGTGCCGGCTGAGCCTCGTGGTGCCGAAGGCGGTCCACAGGGCCGGATTCCATCCGACCGCAATCTTTGGCGCAATGGGTGCCGCTGCCGGTGTCGGCGCAGCGCTTGGCCTCAACAGCAAGCAGATCGTCGATGCGCTGGGTGTCGCCGGCAGCATGGCCGGCGGCATCATCGAATATCTGGCCGAGGGCGCCTGGACCAAGCGGCTGCATGCCGGATGGGCGGCGCAATCCGGCATCCGCGCCGCGCTCTTGGCGCGGGGAGGGTTCGTTGGCCCGCGTACGGTGTTCGAGGGCGTGCATGGATTGTTCCACGGCTTTGCCCATACGACGAAGGGCGATTACGACGCGCTGACCGGCGATTTCGGCACGCGCTGGGTGACCGACACGCTGGCCTTCAAGCCTTATCCATGCGGGACCATGGCCCAGCCATACATCGATTGCGCGCGTCGGCTGGCCGCGCGCGGCATCAAGCCCGAGGACGTCGCCGAGATCGTTTGCGAGGTGGCGGAGGGCACGGTGCACCGGCTATGGGAGCCTCTCGCCGACAAGCAGCGTCCGCGAAACGGCTATGCCGCCAAGTTCGCAGTGCCGTATCTGCTGGCGACCGGCTTCGTGCATGGCGGCGTCGGGCTCGGCGCGTTCACGGAAAGCGCCATCCGCGACCAGCGGGTGCTGGCGCTCGCGGCAAAAGTAAAATTCGTGATCGATCCGGACAATCCTTACCCGAATAATTACACCGGCCATATCCGCGCCACGCTGCGCGATGGTAGCGTGGTCGAGGACAGGCAACCTTATTTGCGCGGCGGCGCGCAGGAGCCGCTGACGCGGCAGGATGTAACCGACAAATTCAGGCTCAACGCCGAACATGGCGGCTGGAGCATTGTGCAAAGCGACGCGGCGATGAAACTCTTGGCGGGGCTTTATGATGACCGCATCGATCTCACTTCACTGCGTGGGTAACGCGTCATGACCAAGGAACTCGCAGGCAAAGTCGCCATCGTCACCGGTGCGGGCCGCAATATCGGCCGCGCCATCGCGCAGACGCTGGCGGAGGGCGGCGCCTCCATCGTGGTGAACGCACGCAGCAACCACGCCGAAGCGGAATCCGTCGTGCGGGAGATCGAGACTGCCGGCGGCAAAGCGATTGTCCATCTCGGCGACGTCGCGGACGCGGTAGCGGTGCAGGCGATGGCCGATGCGGCGGTCAAACGGTTCGGCCGTATCGATATTCTCGTTAACAACGCTGCGCTGCGGCGCGAGAAGCCGTTCGCCGAGATGAGCTATGCGGCGTGGCGGGAAATTCTCGACGTCACGCTCGACGGTACGTTCCTCTGCGCAAAAGCCTGCCTGCCGGCGCTGCGCCAGTCGGGCGCGGGAACCATCGTCAATATCGGCGGCCTCAGCGCGCATACCGGTGCCAAGAACCGCGCGCATATCGTGACCGCGAAGGCCGGCATCATCGGTCTGACGCGGGCGCTGGCCCATGATCTGGCCGATGACGGCATCACCGTGAATTGCGTTGTTCCGGGGCTGATCGGCACGGCACGGCCCAAGGACAAGCCGGAGCCGGCGCATCACCTGACCCACAATACGATCACCGGCATCCGGGGCCGGCCGGAAGATGTCGCCGCCACCGTGCGTTTCCTGTGCGGACCCGGCGCGCGCTACATCAACGGGCAGGCCATCCACGCCAATGGCGGTGCCTATTTGGGCGCCTGATGCATAGCTAAAGAACGGTTTTGCGGGTGGACTGCCGGGAAAACCCTCTCGGCGGCCGCGCGTTTTAATGTTACCAAAAACGCATGAACCAGCACGCCACGGTCGATATCCGCCACTCCACCTGTCCGCATGATTGCCCGTCGGCCTGCGCGCTCGACATCGAGGTGATCGACGGCCGCTCGATCGGCCGTGTAAGGGGCAACAAACAGCAGACCTACACCGCCGGCGTGGTCTGCGCCAAGGTCGCGCGCTATGCCGAGCGCATTCATCATCCCGACCGGCTGCTGTACCCCTTGCGCCGCACCGGACCCAAAGGCTCCGGCCAGTTCGCACGGATTTCCTGGGACGAGGCGCTGGACGAAATCGCCACGCGTTTCGACCAGGCCGAGCGCGAATTCAGCGCTCAGTCCGTCTGGCCTTATTATTACGCCGGCACGATGGGGCTCGTGATGCGCGACGGCATCAATCGCCTGTCGCATGTGAAAAAATATTCGCGCTTCTATCAGACCATCTGCGCCAACATCGCCCGCGTCGGCTTCTCCATCGGCACCGGCAAGATCGCCGGCGTCGATCCGCGCGAGATGGGCGTCTCCGACCTCGTCGTGATCTGGGGAACCAATCCCGTCAACACCCAGGTCAACGTGATGACGCATGCCTCGCGCGCGCGCAAGGAGCGCGGCGCCAAGATCGCGGCAGTCGATATCTACAACAACGACACGATGAAGCAGGCCGATATCAAGATATTGCTCCGGCCGGGCACCGATGGCGCCTTCGCCTGCGGCGTCATGAACGTGCTGTTCCGCGAGGGTTATGCGGACCGCGCCTATATGGACCGCTACACCGATTGCCCCGACGAACTGGAATCGCATCTGGCGACGCGTACGCCGGAATGGGCCTCCAAAATCTCCGGCGTGCCGGTGGAAGAAATCGAAGCCTTCGCGCGGCTCGTCGGCCAGACCAAGCGTTCCTTTTTCCGCCTTGGCTATGGCTTTACCCGCAGCCGCAACGGTGCGGCGCAGATGCACGCCGCGCTGTGCATCCCCGCGGTAACGGGCGCCTGGCAATATGAAGGCGGCGGCGCCTTCTTCAACAATGCCGGAATCTGGAAGTTCGATGAATCCATCATCGAGGGCCACGACGCGATCGACCGCACGACGCGCTGGCTCGATCAGTCGCAGATCGGACGCATCCTGACCGGCGACGCCGAGGCCCTGAAGGGCGGACCGCCGGTCAAGGCGATGCTGATCCAGAACACCAACCCGGTGACGGTGGCGCCCGAACAGGCGCTGGTGCGAGCGGGCTTTGCGCGCGAGGACCTGTTCATGGCCGTGCATGAGCAGTTCATGACGGAAACCGCCGCGATGGCCGACATCGTGCTTCCCGCCACCATGTTCATGGAGCATGACGACCTCTATTACGGTGGCGGTCAGCAGCATATTTCGGTCGGGCCGAAGCTGATCGATGCGCCCGGCGAATGCCGTTCCAACCACGAGGTACTGCAAGGCCTCGGCCGCCGCCTCAACGCCGTGCATCCGGGGTTCGAGATGTCGCCGCGCGAACTGATCGATGCGACGCTGAAGAAGAGCGGTCACGGAGATATCGAAACGCTGGAGGCCGATCTCTGGCGCGACATCCAGCCGGATTTCCGTACCTCGCATTATCTCGACGGCTTTGCGCATGCCGACAAGAAATTCCACTTCAAGGCCGACTGGGCGAATCCGCCGTTCGGCAATCCGGGCCTGGGTCCCTGGACGCAGATCCCCGCTTTGCCGGATCACTGGACGGTCATCGAGGAGGCGGACGAGCAGCATCCGTTCCGTCTCGCCACCTCGC
>CADEDX010000028.1 GCA_902826195.1 uncultured Bradyrhizobium sp.
TTCTCGGCGGCTTGCCGGATCGCGCGCAGGCCGAGCCGAAGGCGACGGAGGCGCCGACGTTTTCGCGCGCCGCGCTTGCACGGATCGGGGATTACGTTCGCAACGAGGTCGCGACCGGCATGATCCCGGGCGCGGTCCTGTTGATCCAGCAACACGGCAAGCCGGTCTATCTCGAAAGTTTTGGTGTGCGGGACCCTGGCTCGAGCCGGCCGATGACGACTGACACAATCTTCCAGATCTACTCGATGTCGAAGGCCGTCACCTCGGTCGCCGCGATGATGCTGGTCGACGACGGCAAGCTCGCGCTCGACGATCCCGTCTCGAAATACATCCACGCCTTTGCGGATGCAAAGGTCGGCGTCGATCCTTCCGATGAGGCCGGAAAACGTCCGCTCAGGCTCGAGCCGCTGAAGCGCCCGATCACGATCCGCGACCTGCTGCGGCACACCTCGGGCATCACCTACGGGTTTTTCGGCGAGACGGTGGTACAAAAGCTCTATGCCGATCCGCTGCTGTATGCCGGCGATTTCGACAACGCCGAATTCGCCGACCGGATCGCGGTCCTGCCGCTCGCCGACCAGCCGGCCGTGCGCTGGAACTACAGCCATTCGACCGATGTGCTCGGCCGTGTCGTCGAAGTGGCTTCAGGCCTGACGCTATATCAGTTCGAAAAGCAGCGGCTGTTCGATCCGCTCGGTATGTCCGAGACGGCCTACCATCTGGCCGACGAAGCGAAGTGGCCGCGTCTGGCAAAACCGTTTCCCGCCGACCGCTTCCGGGTGGCCGGCATCAGGGACCCGACCGTGCCGCGGCGTTGGGAATCCGGCGGCGCTGGGTTGGTCTCGACGGCCGGCGACTACGCCCGTTTCCTGCAGATGCTGCTGAACCGGGGCGAGTTGGACGGCAAACGCTATCTCAAGCCCGAAACGGTTGCTGCGATGACGTCGGACCAGATCGGGCCGGAAACCGGGATCCTTCACGATCCCTTCTATTTTCCGGGCCCGAGCAGCGGCTTCGGTCTCGGCTTTGCCGTGCGCACCGAGCCGCCGCCGAATACGACGTGGCCGCTCGGCGAATATCGCTGGGACGGCGCAGGCGGCAGCTTCTATTTCGTCGATCCCACGGACGATCTGCTCGTGGTCTTCATGGTACATGCGCCGACGCAGGGCGGCCGGATTCAACTGGCACTGAAGACGATGATGTTCGAGGCGCTGGGCAAGGGCCTGCGCAAGGATTGAGGATCAAACCACGGCGTTTTTCGCTATCGTTTCTCGGTAGAACGCAGCACTCAGCTTCGGCGTCCGTCGCTTGGTTTCGAAGTCGACGTGGTAGATGCCAAAACGCTGTTCGTACCCGTCTGACCACTCGAAATTGTCCATCAGGCTCCAGAGGAAATATCCCTGCACGGGGACGCCCTCGGACGTCGCGCGCTGCAACTGCGTCAGGTAGTTTCGCAGGTACATGATGCGGTCGACGTCGTAGATGGTGCCGTCGGCGGCGGGCTGGTCGCTGCCCGACGTGCCGTTCTCGGTGATGTAGATCGACTTCACGTTCCACAGTTTGGCGACATGGCGCGGCACCCAGTACATCGTCTCGGGGCCGGGCCTGAGCCAGGTCGCGTTCATGTGGGGGAATGATTTGGGAAATGGCGCCAGCGTATAGCCGCGTGCGTTATCGGCCGCGACGACATAATGATCGGGCATGTACACATTCAGCCCTACAAAATCGATCGGGGAGGAGATGATACGCAGATCGTCGGCGGTGTATTTCGGGGCATCATGGCCGGCCTGCGTGAGATACGCATCGGTGTATTTCCCCTCGAGCATGACCGTCAGATAGCCGGCATTGAGCTCGCGCGTCGCGACCTCGGCGGCGCGAATGTTGGCAGGCGTTTCGATGACCGGGATGCAGCTCACCGCATTCTCCGCCGGCCCGACTTTGGTTCCGGCCCGCGCATTGGCCCGGATCGCTTGAACGGCGAGGCCGTGCCCCAGCGCGACGTTGTGCCGGACCTGCCTGACCTCGGATGGAGGTAGTTTGAGACCCGGCGCGTCGGCGCCCCATTCATGGCCGTGCTGGACGAGACGAGAGCACTCGTTGATGGTGAAGAAATGCGTCACGCGGTCGCTCAGCCGCGCCGCGACATGACCGGCGTATTCCGCAAATGCCTTTGACGTGTCGCGCGAGGTCCAGCCGCCGAAACGATCCTGCAGCGCCTGCGGCAGGTCCCAATGGTACAGCGTCGCGAACGGCGCGATGCCGTTTGCCAGCAATTCGTCGACGAGGCGGTTATAGAAATCGAGACCTTTTGGATTAGGCGTACCATTGCCTTCCGGAAAAACGCGCGGCCAGGCAATCGAGAATCGATAGGCCCTGGTACGCAGCGCCTTCATCAACTGGATGTCTTCCTTGTAGAGATGATAGTGGTCGGTTGCGGTATCCCCGTTGCTGCCGTCGGAGATGGTGCCCGGCGTATGGGTGAAGCGGTCCCAGATCGACGGACCCCGGCCGTCCTCGTTTACGGCGCCCTCGATCTGGTAGGACGAGGTCGCGGTGCCCCACAGAAACCCGTTCGGAAAACCTCGCGGCGCCGCCCTCGTTTCGCTGCCCGGCCCCGATTGGGCCGGTGCGGACCCGGTCTGTACCGACATGCCAAGCGCCGACCAGCCCGCAATCCTGCCAAACTGCCGCCGGGAAAATCTCTTGAAAGGCATCGTTTCACTCGCTTCAGGATCAATCAATCTTGAGCAAAACAAGGCCCATGTTTGATGCTTCGGATTTGAAGCGGGCCTAATATCGCCGCTCCGGGGTACCCTTGCAATTGGGCGCGTGCCACTGCCGGCCGGTGGGTCGACAGGTCCGCGGTGCACCGTTAAACAGACGCAAATATTGATCGATTTGGGAGCAGGACGATCGGCTTTCGCACGCCGCTGGCGCTTTTCCTGGTATCGCTGGGTATCATTTCCGCCGTGTGGTGGTGGCTCGCCACGCCGGTGGTGTTGTCGCGCGCGCCGATCGATGGCACAGCCAAACTGGAATGTGTTTCCTATGCTCCGTTCCAGGGCGATCAGACCCCGCACGATCCGACGCTTATCGTCAGCCCGGAGCAGATCGCGGGCGACCTCGGCGAACTCGCCAAGGTCTCCAAGTGCATTCGCACCTATTCCATCGACAATGGGCTCGACAAGGTGCCGGAGCTGGCTTCGCAAGTCGGATTGAAGGTGTTGCTCGGCGTCTGGATCGGGCGCGATCGCGCGAAGAACGCCCACCTCGCCGACATTGCGGTCGGGCTGGTGAAGGACCACCCCGGCACGGTCGCGGCGGTCATCGTCGGCAGCGAGGTGCTGCTGCGCGGCGAGATGACGGTGGGCGACCTGCGCGAGATCATCCGCTCGGTCAAGCCGCGCGTGAACGTGCCGGTGACATACGCCGACGTCTGGGAATTCTGGCTGCGCTATCGCGAGGTGGGCCAGGACGTCGATTTCATCACCGCCCATTTCCTGCCGTATTGGGAAGACGTTCCGCCGCGCGCGGAGGATGCGGCCGCACATGTCGACGAGATTCGCAAGCAGGTGGTGTCGGCCTTTCCCGGCAAGGAGATTCTGATCGGGGAAACCGGCTGGCCGAGCCATGGACGGATGCGCGATGGCGCGCTGGCCTCCCGCGTCAACCAGGCACGCTTCATTTCCGAAATCCTGGAGCGGGCGCGGCGCGACAATTTCCGCGTCAATTTCTTCGAGGCCTATGACGAGCCGTGGAAGCGGCGGTGGGAGGGCACGGTCGGCGGTTACTGGGGTTTGTTTGACGGCGCCGAGCGGAAGCTGAAATATCCGGCCGGGGTGGCGATCAGTAACTATCCGTTCTGGAAGCTGCAGGTGGCGGGCGGTCTGCTGCTCTGCATCGGCATCTTCGCGGTCGCCTTCTTCGCGCCGAAGCAGCGGCCGTCATTGACGTCATGGACCGCGGTCGCGCTCTCCGCGACCTCGGCAGGAATCCTGCTGGGCATCGGCGTCGGAAAAATGCTGCTCGAAAGCTACGGGATAGGCGGCTGGTTGCTCCACGGTTTTCTGCTGATGACCGCAGTGACGGCGCCGCTGCTGTCGACCTGGGCGCTGATGTCGGGTCGATCGTTGCCGTCGTTCCTCGAGATCCTGGGGCCGCAGAAGGGCCTCACACCGCTGTTTTGGACCAACATGCTGGGCGTCACGCTGATCGTGACGACGATCCTTGCCGGCCAGAGCGCGCTCAGCCTGATCTTCGACGCGCGCTGGCGTGATTTTCCGTTTGCGGCCCTGACCATGGCGGTGGTGCCGTTCTGGACATTGGCCTTTATCAACGGCTCCAAGTCCGGCGAGCGGCCGCTCGCGGAAGCCGTGTTCGCCGGGATGCTCGTGATGTCGGCGGTCTATGTCGTTTTCAACGAAGGGTTCGAGAACTGGCAGGCGCTGTGGACCGGCACGATGTTTGTGCTGCTCGCCAGCGCGCTATGGCGGGCGCGGGTGCCCGCCATAGCTTGAGTTAGCCAGCGCCGCTTACGCGCTGCGAACGATCTCGCGAACGTGGCCGACCGTCTCCTCAATCATCGCGGCGCTGATGTCGAGATAGGTGCAGGCGCGAATGCGGCCGTCCATCATGGCGAGCAGGACGCCGCGCTTGCGCAGGGCCTCGACCATCTTGTCGCCGGGCACGCCGGCGCCGTCGGGCTTGAAAAACACCAGATTGGTCTCGGGCTCCTGCACCTCGATGCCGTCGATCTGCGACAGGCCGCGCGCCAGTGCCCGCGCATTGGCGTGATCGTCGGCGAGGCGGTCGACGTGGTGGTCGAGCGCGTAGACGCAGGCGGCGGCGGCGATGCCGGCCTGCCGCATCGATCCGCCCAGCCGCTGTTTCCAGCGCCAGACGTCGTCGATGAAAGCGCGCGAACCCGCGATCGCGCCGCCGATCGGCGCGCCGAGGCCTTTCGAGAAATCGATCCAGGCCGAATCCCACCCCGCGGTCATGTCGCGCGCCGATATTTTCGTCGCCACGCAGGCGTTCAGCAGCCGGGCGCCGTCCATGTGGGTGATCATCCCGTTCGCCTTGGCAATGGCGGCTACCTCATCGAGCGCCTTTTTCTTCCAGATCGTGCCGCCGCCGATATTGGCGGTCTGCTCGACGCTGACCAGGGTCTGCGGCGGCTGGTAGCGCGAGCGCGGATGCAGGGCGGCGCGAAATGTTTCCGGCGTGAACTGCCCGTCATCGCCTTGCAGCTGCGTGACCTGGAATCCGCCGAGCGCCGCATGGGCGCCGCCCTCGCGCGCGATGATATGCGCGGTCGCGTGCGCCAGAAGTTCGTCGCCGGGCCGGCAATGCGCCAGCGTCGCCGCGACGTTGCACATGGTGCCCGAAGGCATGAACACCGCGGCCTCCTTGCCGAGCAGGTCGGCGACGCGCTCGCAGAGCAGGTTCACGGTCGGGTCGTCGCCGATCTGCTCGTCGCCGACTTCCGCCCGCGCAATCGCCTCGCGCATCGCCGGCGTCGGGCGCGTCTGTGTGTCCGACAGCAGGTTGATGCGGATGGGGGCAGCCTTGGGATCGCGCGGGGCAGGGGTGTAGTGCATGAGGCTTCCTTGTTACTCCACGCGTGACTACTGATCGAATCACGAGCTGGGTTTGCGTCTATTCGAAAAGTTCCGGCCTGATGTCTTCGGCACCGTGTATCACTGCGCGAATTTCGACGCAGTCAGGCTGTACTGTGTAAAAAATCAGGTGCGATTGAAAGCGGAAGCGCCGATAGCCGGCCGCCAGTTCGTCAATCGTCTGTCCGATGAGCGGGAAGTCCGCCAGAAGCCCAAAAGAGCGGATCAGGCCCGCATGATAGGCTTCGGCCTGATAGGCGCCAAATCTTCCTTCAGTGAAATCGTAGATGTCGATCAGGTTGGCCCGCGCCCGCTGCGTAAGCCTGTACTCAGCCATGGCGACGGGCAGCTACTCGCTTCCGGGCGGCATCTAGGATGTCGTCGGGCGTGTCGGTTGTGAACGTGTTGCAGTCGGGATGTTTGAACATCTCTTGATAGCGGCGCACTTGCTCGTCCCGAGGGAGGTTAGCCCACGCAGCAAGCTCGGCTTCGGTTGGGGTGGCCGAAGGCATGACACGGGCCGGTTTATCAGTCGTCTGCGACATCAGGTTAGTCTAGCAGAGCAGGAGGCAAACAAAAAGGCCCCGGAAAAACCGGGGCCTTTGATATCTCGAAACCGAAATCCGATCAGCGCGAATAGAATTCGACGATAAGATGCGGCTCCATCTGCACCGCGAACGGGACGTCCGACAGCGCCGGAATGCGGGTGAATTTGGCGGTCATCTTGCCGTGATCGGCTTCGATGAAATCCGGAACGTCACGCTCGCCGAGCTGGCTGGCTTCCAGCACCGGGGTGAGCTGCTTGGAGGATTCCTTGATCTCGACGACGTCGCCGGGCTTCAGCTTGTAGCTCGAAATGTTGACGCGGCGGCCGTTCACCTTGATGTGGCCGTGGTTGATGAACTGGCGGGCGGCGAACATCGTCGCGACGAACTTGGCGCGGTAGACCACGGTGTCGAGACGGCGCTCCAGCAGGCCGATCAGGTTCTCACCGGTGTCGCCCTTCATCCGGCCGGCCTCGACATAGATGCCGTGGAACTGGCGCTCGCTGATGTTGGCGTAGTAGCCCTTGAGCTTCTGTTTGGCGCGGAGCTGGACGCCGAAGTCGGACAGCTTGCCCTTGCGGCGCTGGCCGTGCTGGCCGGGGCCATATTCACGGCGGTTAACGGGGCTCTTCGGGCGGCCCCAGATGTTCTGGCCCATACGGCGGTCGATTTTGTACTTCGCTTCACTTCGCTTTGTCATCGCGTCCTCTGGATAGAGTTTTGAGTGTGAGGAGACGCGCCCTCCTGTGCACCGGCGGGGCCGGGGCCGACAGGTCCGCCTCGAAAGCTCGGGGAAGACCACGGGTCGCGAAACGCATCGCGGGCCGAAACCGGCCCGCGAGCAAGCGGGGTATTAGGGAGAAATCGCGGTTCTGTCAACGAAAACGGCCGGAATTCGGCACCAAATCGCGCCGGTCAGGTCGCGACCGCCCGGACCGGTTTGGGTTCGCTTTGCTGCCGGTTTACCCGCAATTCAGCGGCGATTTCGCCGTTCAGCACCTGTTCCAGGCGGTTCAGCACCTTGGCCATCGGGGCGGCGTCGGTCACCCGGTGATCCCAGCGCAGCACCACCTCGATGGTCTGGTCGGGCTTTTCCACCCCGTAGCTCAGGACAAATGGCCCCGGGCTGACGGCATGGAGCTGGCCGGCGCCATAGGCAGCCACGGAGGTCACGCCAAAGCTGCCGAAATAATTGGCCCGCTGGCGGCCGAAATTGAGCCCGATGGCCCAGAACAGGCGGCGCAGCGGCAGCGGCAGGCGGGTGGTCCGCAGGATCTTGCGGAACGCCGGCACCTTGTCGATCGGCGCCTCCTTGGCGTGCCGGATCAGGACTTCGACCTCGGCCAGCGGCATTTCATCGGGGGCTGTGACCTTCTGCGGCAGCACGCAATCCTGGCCGTCCTCGACCCGGGCGATCGCCACCATCGCGACGCTGCGCGGCAGTTCGTAGAAAGCCGGCCACGGCCACTTGACATAGAGGGTGCGCAGCACCGGCTCTTCCTTGGCCACCAGCGCGAACGCCTTGACGAAGATCGCAGCCCAGCCGGGCCGGTGCGCGGCCTGCGCGCGGGCGTCGGAGAGGGCGCGAACGTTGAGGGGGCGCGAGAGCGAGACAAAGGGCACGCGCATCGACGCGTGCATGAGGTCAGCGACCAGACGGCGCGGCAGAGTGATTTTACGAACCGTACCGCGCATCGCTCCACTCAAGTTCCTGCAACTAACACACGAGGAAAACCGCCGGGCGAGATCACCCGCCCGTCCGTGCTTCATCTAGCACGAACCCGGCAATTTGACGCCAGTGAGATTCGCCTGGAGCACGTTTCTGATTGAAGCAGAACCGGGCTCCAGACTCTCGGTTTGACGCGTTTTCTTCACGCGAACCGGTACCCACTTCGCTCGAAAACGCTTCAGGGCGCCGGCTTGGCCAACGGCTCGCCGGCCTTGACGACGTAGACCCCGAGCACCTTGAAGGGCTTGTCGCCGGCTTTGGCGTCGTGAGCGGCGCCTTCGGGGATCTGGTAGGATTCCCCTGCCTTGATTTTCATCGGCGGCTGGCCATCGATCACGAGTTCAAGCTCGCCTTCCAGCACATAGCCGGTTTCGGCGCCCGGATGGGTATGGCGGCCGGCGGCCCCGCCGGCGGGAACTTCGGCAATCGCGGTGACGGTGTTGAAACCGGCCGGGAAGTCGAGCTTTTGCAGCGGCGTGCGCTTGATGCCGCTTTGCTGGGCAATGGCGACACCGGCGCCCGCGATCGCCACGACGGTCAGCCCGAGCAAGAGTTTTTTGATCATGCGTTTTCTCCCTGTCGGAGAAGTCTAGCAGCGCCGGGGCGAGGCTGGAAGCGGCCCCGCGCTTGCGGTGCCTATCGTTTGATCCCGTCAAAACTCGCGGCGATGCCGCGCTGGAACAGCGACCAGTCGAAACCCAGCGCGAGCGCGACATAGCCGCGATCGATCATCTGGTTGGCCTGTTCGGCGGTGCGGGCGACGCCGCCGATCGGTACGCCGCTCTTGAGGATGCCTTCTTCGGCGCGCTTCATCAGCGCCACCACTTCGGGATCGTCGGGCAGGCCGCGCTTGTTGATCGACGTGGCGAGGTCGCCGGGGCCGATCACCGCGAGGTCGATGCCGGGCACGGCCATGATCTCGTCGATGCGATTCACCGCCTCGACATGCTCGATGGTGATTATGCAGATCATGTCGTCGTCGGCGGTCGCCATGTAGTCCGCCATCGACACGCCCCAGCGGAACGGGGCGTGGAACGGGCCCCACAGCCGGTCGCCCTTGGGCGGGTAGCGCACGCTGCCCACGGCCTTTTCGGCGTCTTCGCGGCTGCAGATCATGGGAAAATTAATGCCGAGTGCGCCGATATCCATCGGCGCCTTCGCCAGCCACGGCTCGTTGGCGGCGATCCGCACCATCGGCACGCAGGGCGTCCCTGATGTGGCGGTGATCATCGCATGCGCCGAGCCGAGATCGATCGGGCCGTGCTCGAGGTCGACGATGAGCCAGTCGATCCCGGAGCGGGCCATGATCTGCACGGTCTGGATCGAGGGAATGGTCGCGATCGCGCCGAAGGTCGGGCGCCCCTCGCGCCAGAGCCGGCGCAGGCGATTGAGCGGCGCAGGAGTTGCGGAGGTCAAAAGCGGAAGCTCCCGGGTTCATGAAGGGGTGATCAGTATCATAAGGATTGGTCCACGGCGTTACGGAAGTTGGAAGGATGGCGCGCCGGCAATTGGGCCGGTGCCCACGGGCTCGCGGCACGCACCTCCGCCATGCGTGCGCGACGCAATCGGGGACTCAACGAAATGCGGATGCTAGTCTCATGACACGACAGGCCGGTGCGCGTGCCCCGCGCCTGTCGCCGTCTTCGAGTGGGCTTAAAACAAAAAATAGCTTCGGGAGAATGGCGCGGGCCTGACCGCGGCATGCAACAGGGAGGCTTCCATGTATAAAAAGACCGCCGAAATTCTCTTCATCATGAGCGTTGGAGTTGCTGCGTTGGCCGGAACTGCGAGTGCACAGAATTCAACAGGAAGTGTGGCCCTTGACGCGAGCCTGCGCGCCGCGGTCGAGCGCAAGGATGTGCCGGGCGTGGTCGCACTGGTCACGAACCGCGACAAGGTGCTGTATCAGAACGCATTCGGCGTCGCCGACGTCGCGACCGGGCGCCCGCTGACATCAGACGCGCTGTTTCGTATCGCCTCGATGACCAAGGCGATCACGTCGGTGGCGCTGATGCAGCTGATCGAGCAGGGCCGGCTCGGTCTCGACGATCCCGCTGAAAAATACCTGCCGGAGCTCGTCGGGCTGAAAGTCATCGAATCCTTCGACAAGGCGAACGGCGCCTACCAGGTCCGTCCGGCGTCGCGCCCGGCGACCGTCCGGCATTTCCTGACGCACACATCGGGACTGGCTTATCCGTTCACCAGCGAGATCTGGCGCGACCTCAAGCCGCGCGCCGGCGAGAATTATCCGTTCGGTGGGCCGCTACTGTTCGATCCGGGCGAGCGCTGGCACTACAGCACCAGCACCGATGTCGTCGGCAAGCTGGTCGAGGCGGTGTCCGGCCAGAAGCTCGAAGCGTATTTCCGCCAGCATATCTTTGCCCCGCTCAAGATGGACGATACCTCCTACAACGTGCCGGAGGCCAAGGGGCCGCGCCTCGTCGCGCAACAGCAGCGTGGCGGCGCGCGGATGGACGGCGCCGTCGAGTTGCAGAGCCCGCAGCTCGGGCTCACCATCGCGTCGCCGATCGGCGGCGGCGGGCTGGCTTCGACGGCTGATGACTATGGCCGCTTCGTGCGGATGTTCCTCAACGGCGGCGCGCTCGACGGGGCGCGGGTGCTCAAGGCGGAGACCGTGGCGCTGATGGGCCAGAATCACATCGGCGCGGTCTCGGTGCCGGCATTGAAGAGCGCGCTGCCGCGCAGCGCCGACTTCACCTTCATCGCCGACGGCCGCGACAAATGGGGGCTCGGCTTCCTGATCACGGCCGATCAGGTGCCCGGCAAGCGCTCGCCCGGCAGCCTGAGCTGGGGCGGCATCAACAACACGTTCTTCTGGATCGATCCGGTGCGCGGCATCGCCGGCGTGATCATGATGCAGTATCTGCCATTTGCGGACGCCAAGGCGCTGGCGGTCTACGACGCGTTCGAACGCGGCGCCTATCAGCTCGTCAGTGCCGAGCGCTAGGAAGGCTTGCCATGCGGGGCCGGCTCCATGCCGGCCTCGACCGCCTTACGCCGGTACGCGGCCGCCGAAAAACGGCATCAGCGCCTGGCTCAGCGTGTGCGGCCGCTTCGACGTGAAGATGATCTCGGCCCCGGCCTGATCGCTTTCCTGGCCCGGAGAGCAGAGCAGGTCGGACACGCGGCGGGCGATGGCCGGCGCCGGATCGATCCAGTCGACCGGCCACGGTGCAAGCTTCTTCATGCGGTCGAGCAGCAGCGGATAGTGGGTGCAGGCCAGCACGACGGTGTCGGTGCGGTGCTTGCCGTCGTCGACAAAGCAGGGGGCGAGTTCGGCGGCGATATCCTCGTCGCGCACGTCGTTGCCGCTGAGCGCGGACTCGGCCAATGATGCGAGTTCCGCTGATCCCACCAGCGTCACTTCGCACCCTTGAGAAAAGTCGTTGATCAACCGCCTTGTGTATTCGCGCTTGACCGTACCTTTGGTACCGAGGACCGACACACGCTTGGTCGTGGAACTGGCGCAGGCGGGTTTGATCGCCGGCACGGTACCGACGAAAGGCACGCTGTAGGCGCTGCGCAGATGCGACATCACGAGCGTGGACGCGGTGTTGCAGGCAATCACCACCAAAACCGGGGCATGGTGCGCGATCAACTCGCCGACCAGCGGAACCACGCGGGCGATGATCTGCTCCTCGCTGTGGTGGCCATAGGGAAAGAACGCATCGTCGGCGACATAGACGTAATGCGCATCGGGCCGGGCGCGGACGATTTCGCGCAGCACTGTAAGGCCGCCAAGGCCGGAGTCGAAGACGAGGATGGTGGGCGGGGCTGACACGCTGCGACCTTAACCGATCTACGATTACCGTTGGGTTGCTTTAATGATGGCCGGCGCGGGTTCCGGAGGTTGTCGACGGCGCTACTGACAATTTGGAACGATCTGGATCGGCTTGGCAAGGCCGGAAAACTGCTGGAACGGCGCAGACGGGCGCTCCCGGCGCGGGGGCGGCCGTCGAATCGCGTTATTGGCAGCGAGGGGACTGGAGGCGTCGCTCACGCCTCGCCGAACACCCGCTTGAAGATCGTGTCGACTTGCTTGAAGTGATAGCCGAGGTCGAACTGCTTCTCGATCTCGGCGTCGCTCAGATGCTTTTTCACGTCGGGGTCTTGCTTGAGCAGGGTCTGGAAATCGCCTTCGCCGCGCCATACCGGCATGGCGTTGCGCTGGACGTATTTGTAGGCGTCCTCGCGGCTGGCGCCCTTCTGCGTCAGCGCGATCAGGAGCCGCTGCGAATGAACGAGGCCGCCGAGGCGGTCGAGATTCTTCTGCATGTTGGCGGGATAGATCAGAAGTTTTTCGATCAATCCGGCAAGGCGCATCAGTGCGAAGTCGAGCGTGACGGTGGCATCCGGCCCGATCATGCGTTCGGCCGAGGAGTGCGAGATGTCGCGCTCGTGCCAGAGCGCGACGTTTTCCATCGCCGGCATCGCATAGGCGCGCACCATGCGCGACAGGCCAGTGAGGTTTTCCGACAGCACCGGGTTGCGCTTGTGCGGCATCGCCGACGAGCCCTTCTGGCCTTCGGAGAAGAACTCTTCGGCTTCCAGCACTTCAGTGCGCTGAAGATGGCGGATTTCGATCGCCAGCCGCTCGACCGAGGAGGCGATCACGCCCAGCGTCGCAAAATACATCGCGTGGCGGTCACGCGGGATGACCTGGGTCGAGACCGGCTCCGGCACCAGGCCCATCGCCTTCGCGACGTGTTCTTCGACGCGCGGGTCGATCTGCGCAAAAGTGCCGACGGCGCCTGAAATGGCGCAGGTCGCAACCTCCTTGCGGGCGGCGATCAGGCGCGCGCGGGCGCGGGAAAATTCCGCATAGGCGTAAGCGAGCTTGAGCCCGAACGTCACCGGCTCGGCATGGATGCCGTGGGAGCGGCCGATGGTCGGCGTCATCTTGTGCTCGAAGGCGCGCTTCTTCAGCGCCGCGAGCACCTTGTCGACATCCGATATCAGGAGGTCCGCGGCGCGGGTGAGCTGGACGTTGAAGCAGGTGTCGAGCACGTCGGACGAGGTCATGCCCTGGTGGACGAAGCGGGCCTCGGGGCCGACGATTTCGGCCAGATGCGTCAGGAAGGCGATGACGTCATGCTTGGTTTCGCGCTCGATCTCGTCGATCCGCGCCACGTCGAAGGTCGCGTCTCTCGCCTTCGCCCAGATGGTCTTTGCAGCTTCCTTGGGGATAGTGCCGAGTTCCGCCAGCGCGTCCGCTGCATGCGCCTCGATCTCGAACCAGATCTTGAAGCGAGTCTGAGGCTCCCAGATGGAAGCCATTTCCGGGCGGGTATAGCGGGGGATCATCGAAAACTCCGGACGAGTTGGGCGGGTCGCCAAGGCGATCCCGGCCGATTTGTTTTTTACGCCGTGCTGTACCAGATCAGCTGCCGGGAAACCACCCGTGGGGGTCCGGTCCGGGGGAAAACTGTGGGGTTTTTGGCCGCCCGTCGTCCGCCGCTACAGGCTGGCCAGCCCGCACTCGACGGCCAGCCGGACCAGTTGGGCGTCGGTGCGCATGCCGGTCTTGGTCTTGATCATATAGTGGTAGTTCTGCACGGTCTTGAGGCTGAGATTGAGGTTGGCGGCGATCTGCTCCGCGGTCGCGCCGGCGGCCAATTGCCTGAGGATCTCGATCTCCCGCTCCCCCAGCTGGTCGAGCGCCGATCCGGACGGCGACAGGCTCTCCATCGCCAGAACGTGGGCGATGTCGTCGCTCATCGCGTGTTCGCCGCGCGCGACGGCGCGGATCGCCTTGACGAGCGCGGCCGGCTCGCTGCTTTTGGTGACGTAGCCGCTGGCACCGGCGCCGAAGGCGGCCTTCACCAGCGCGGCTTCGCTGTGCATGCTGAACACCAGGATGCGAGAGGCGGAGTGCCGCATGCGGATATTCCGGATCGCCTCAAGGCCGCTGGCACCGGGCATCGATATGTCCATGACCACGATGTCGGGCGCATGTGTCTTGAATGCGCGATAGGCGGTGGCGGCGTCGTCGGCCTCGGCGACCACGCGGAAATCGCTCTGGTGTTCCAGCACGCGCCGGTAGCCCTGGCGGACGACCGGATGGTCGTCGACCAGCAGGATCGAAATGCCCTTGGTCTGGGAGGCGGTCATCCTGATATCACGCGGCGAGCGGAATCGTGGCGGCCACGCTGACGCCGCGTCTTGCGCGGGCGATGGAAAGCGAGCCGCCCAGTGCCGCGACGCGCTCGCGAACCCCGGTCAGGCCAAAGCCTTCGGACTGTGCGACCTTAGCCGCGTCGCCGCCGCCGTCGTCCTCGACGTGGATCAGCAGCGCGTTCTCCGCGCCCGTTCGCCGCTCGATCCGCAGCACGATCTCGCGCGCGGCACTGTGGCGCAGCGAGTTGGTCAGGCATTCCTGCGCGACGCGATAGGCAGTCGCAGCAACAGCGCCGCGGACATCGGCGAGGTTGCCCTGCAGGTCGAGCTGGATCATCGGCTGCGTCGTATTCTGCGAGCGCCAGCTATCGACCAGGCTGACGAGGCAGGCTTCCAGCCCGAGTTCCTCGGCCGGCGGATGGCGCAAGCGTTTTAGCGTATCGCGAAGGCAGGCCATGATGCGGTGGGTGGCCTGCGAGATCATGCGCGCATCCTGCGCAACGTCGGCGTTGATGCTGCCCTTCCTGTTGTCCTCGTCCTCGGCCTTCTCCTGCGCGCCGGTCGCCTCGATCATGCTGGCGAAGGCCAAAATGGCCGCAAGGTTCTGGCCGAACTCGTCGTGCAGTTCGCGGGCCAGCACCCGCCGCTCGTCGTTGCGGATTTCGAGCAGGCGCCGGGTCAGGACGGCGCGTTCTTCCGTCGCCTGCGCGAGGCGTTCTCCGAGATCGCCGACGGCCTGGCCGATCATGGCAAGTTCCATCGATCGGAAGCGCGGCAGCGGCGTCCGGTACTGGCCGTGCGCCATGCGTTGCAACGCCGTGACGATCTGCTGTGCCGGCGCCAGCGTGTGCGCGATCGCAAGCGAAGCGAAGAAGGCGATGGCGAGCGCCATCAGGAGCGCGACGTGGATATTCTCGGCGATGTGACGCCACGCCAGCGATATCGCGGCGTCCGGATCGGCGATGGCCGAGACGGTGCCGGCGCTGTCGTTGCGCAGGCTGACCGAGCGGGCGACCGCCGCGTGCGTGCCAAATAGCGTCTCCACGGTTGCGGCGAACCACCATGGCGGCGATGCGCCGATCCCCTTGCTCTGGCCGCACAGCGGTTTTTCGAAAGCGCCCACCGGCTCCAAGCGGACGCAAATGCCCGGCGAAATCAGTTTCATCGTCTCGATGGTGCGCCAGTCCGACACCGGCATCAGTTGTTCCCGCGCGCGATTGCTGCGCAACAGCAGTTCGCGCCAGTACAGCGCTTCCAGCGCCTGGGAGACCCGTTCGGCGGAAGCGGCGGTGGCGCGATCGACGCTGCGATAGGCGTCGATGGTGGCCCAGACGGTCGCGGCTCCCAGGCACAAGGCGACGACGACGAGCAGGCGGGCGACGAGTTGAAGCACGAGGCGCATGCGATCACTCCACGGCTTGCCGATGAGAAGTAACAGCAGCGCTATTTCGCGCCAATTGCAAGCCGCGCGGCGATACGCGGATTGGGAAATTTTCCCGGCCATTTGCGGGCATATGTCTTTGGACCGTACCCGCGGCCTCTGGTCTAACGAAAGGCGAGGGGCCTTCTGGCGGGCGGGCTTCAGCACAGCCGGCCTCCGGGGAGCTAATGCAGCATGAGTGCCATCGGCGCGGAAACCGCATTATCGAGCAACGATCCGCCGGAACGCAGCGTTCTGCTGCTCTGGATGATCTTCACCGGGCTGTCGATCTTTGCCGTCTTCCTGCTGTGGCGCTATGGCCTGATCCATCTCATGGTCGCCTCCGACCGCACCTATATTTCGAGCCTGATAGCCGTTCTCTATTTCATCACCTGCGCCCACTGCTTCTGGCGGACGCGCGCGATCACCCGCGAAGGCGAGGTGGCGAGAGGCTGCCGCGCGGTGCTGTCAGCGCCTGACGGCGCCAGGGCGCTCGACGCCAACGCGCGCGGCCTGCCCGGCGGACCGGTCGCCGATCATATCCGCAGCCTCGTGACCAAGGCCAAAGCGCAGGCCACCGGGCGCATCGACCAGACGCTGCTGCTGCGGACGCTGGCAGATCGTCTACGCGGCTCCAACGGCTTTGGCGCCTTCGTGTCCGATACGCTGATGAAGCTCGGCCTGCTCGGCACCATCATCGGCTTCATCATCATGCTGGCGCCGATCGCCACGCTGGATGCGGCCGACAAGGCCGCCATGAAGGCATCGATGGGTCTTATGAGCGACGGCATGGCGGTGGCCATGTACACGACGCTGGCGGGCCTGATCGGCTCCATCCTGGTCCGCATTCAATACTACATGCTCGACGCCGCGACTCAGCGGGTGTTTTCCGACACGGTCATGCTGACGGAAACCCACGTCACCCCGGTATTGGAAAGCCGGCCTGCAGTGGAACGTCAGCCTGCAGTGGAAAGTATTGGAACGCCGCCATGATGGACGACTTCGGTCTCTATCCGCGCGAGGAGCCGTTCGATCCACTCGGCGTGATGCTGTTCAAGGCGCTGCAGGTGATCGCCTTCCTGTTCTTCCTGGCGCTGCTCGCGGTCTCGCCTGAAGCCAAGGACGGCAAGGTTGATTCCAAGGCCGAATTTCTCATCACGATGGACTGGCCGGACAACCATCCCGATGATTTCGACCTGTTCGTGCAGGATCCCGGCGGCAACATCGCCTGGTACCGCCGGCGCGAGGCCGGTTTCCTCACGCTGGACCGCGACGACCGCGGCGGCGCCAACGACTTCATCGAGGTCAACGGCAAGAAGATAATGTCGCCGATCCGCGAGGAGATCGTCACGGTGCGCGGAATCGTGCCTGGCGAATACACCGTCAACGTCTCGCACTTCCAGGCCACCACCGGGCAGCCGGTTCAGGTCAGCGTGAAAGTTCAAAAGCTCAATCCAGCCGCGCAGGTGATCTTCGACAACAAGCTGACGCTCGATCACACCGGCCACGAGAAGACCGCGGTGCGCTTCTGGCTCGATGCCGCGGGAAAGGTGATCGACGTGCAGGAGCGGCAGAAGTCGCTGATGGAGACGTTCCGCAACGTGCGAGCGAACGGCGCGGATATCGACCCGAAAACAGGCGTCAGGATGCCGCGCCGTGAGTGACCTGCAATCCGTCGTCCTCATCCTCGCGGTCAGCTACGCGCTGATCGGCGCGCTGCTGCTGATCATGCTGGTCTATGCGCGGCTGCACTGGTCGGCCAAGGTGTTGGCCATTGTCGTGACCAGCGCGTTCTACATCGCGAGCTTCGCCGGCGCGCGCGGGCTGTTGGGGTGGGCCACCATCGACCGGCTTCCACCCGCGTTCAAATTGCTGCAGGCCCGCATCGTCGAGCCACACTCGCTGGAGGGCGATCCGGGCTCGATCTATCTGTGGGTCGAGACGCTGGACGAAAGCAACCGGCCAAGCGGCGTTCCGCGGGCCTACCGGCTGCCTTACAGGGACGCGCTCGCCGAAAAGACCGACAGGGCCATCGCCGAAATCGCCGCCGGGCGTGCCCAGGGCGGTCGAGCCGCCGATTTCGGGACCGGCGAGGGCGGCCTGATGGAGGCCTTCAGGCAATACATTACTCCGAACACAATTATCGAGACTTCCGGGGGCGATGCCTCCACCGGCGTGGGCCTTGTGGCGGCCGCGCGTCCCGGCGACGAGGTTTCGTTCACGCCGCTGCTGCCGCCGCGCATGCCGCCCAAGGATGTCCTGGAAGGCCGCAATTGAAGCAGGCGCACAGTCTGGGCCGGCGGAAGTCCGCCGTCCCAGCCGCCAATGCATCGAAATCAGACCCGAAGAACACAATCTCACAGATTATTGACTGACAGATATTGAAATCTGTCAGCGAGACATGCTATATCCATTGCCGACGCCGGGACTTGGCGTCACCCGGTTCGTTTGGTTTGAGCCAGGTTCTTGCAAAGGACTACGTTATGACGACCCATATCATTAATCTGACCTCACACATCCAGCGCTGGCTCAACCAGAGCGTTGCCCGGCATCTGGCCGCGCAGGCCGAGCGGCTGGAACCGGCGACGAAACATTAACCCGCAAAACGGCATTGCCCAAGGGAATTGCCAAAGGGGATTAGATGACCACCCGTCCGATCGCATCAAAGGTGCGCGCATGAACGAAGTCGTGGTTCTGACCCCCGAGCGGATTCTGGAGGTTACCGAGGACGTTTTGCGCCGCTACGGACTGGCGAAGGCAACGGTCGTGGACGTGGCCCGTGCGCTGGATGTCAGCCACGGCAGCGTCTACCGCCATTTCCCCAGCAAGGCCTCGTTGCGCGAGGCAGTCGCAAAACGCTGGCTCGACCGCCTCAGCGCACCGCTTTTGATGATCGCAGAAGCTTCCGGCCCGGCGCCGGCGCGGCTGGAGAAGTGGCTGCGCACGATGTTTGCGATCAAGCACGAGCGGCTCAGCGCCGACCCCGAGATGTTTGCGACCTACCTCACGCTGGCCCGCGAGGCCTGCAAGTCGGTGAACTGCCACAAGGATTGCCTGGTCGACCAGATCGCCCGGATCCTGTCCGACGGCGTGGAGCAGGGTGCCTTCGAGGTGGCCGACATCAAGGTTTCGGCCCGCGCCATTTTCGACGCCACCAGCCGCTTCCATCATCCCGCGCACGCCGAGGAATGGAACGAGCCGGGCGCCCCGGCGCGGATCGATGCGTTGCTCGCGCTGCTGCTCAGAGGGCTGGAAGCGCCGCGCAAGCAGTAATTTTCCTGACGCTTGTCGTCGCGTCCTCCGGCCGGACGATTGCCAACGTTTCATATCGCCTTCGAAGTTGCCGTAGTTTGACATCCATCAAGGCGCGCGCAGGGACCGGCGCGATGATGGATGAGGAGGACACGCGTGCGGCTGGCCATTTTTGCCGATATCCACGCCAACCGGCATGCGTTCAGCGCGTGCCTCGATGTCGCGCGCGCCCGCGGGGCGGAGCGATTCGTCTGTCTCGGCGATATCGTGGGCTACGGCGCCGATCCGGAATGGGCGGTCGATACAGTGATGGGCCTGGTCGATGACGGCGCCATTGCCGTGCTCGGCAACCACGATCATGCGGTCGGCACCGCTTCAGAGACCATGAATGCCGAAGCGCAGGCTGCGATCGAGTGGACGCGTGGCAGGCTCAGCGTGCCGCAGCGGCGCTTTCTTGGCGAGTTGCCGATGACGCAGCGCCAAGACGACCGCCTTTATGTGCACTCCGAAGCCTCGCATCCGGCGCGATGGCACTATGTGCGCGATACGCCGGACGCCGCGCGCAGCATTGCCGCCACCAATGCCCATATCACCTTCTGCGGCCACATCCATAAGCCGGCGCTCTATTCGATGTCGTCGGCGGCCAAGATGACGAGCTTCATTCCGACGTCAGATGTGCCGGTTCAACTGCTCGGCGGCCGGCGTTGGCTCGCCGTGCTCGGCTCGGTCGGGCAACCGCGCGACGGCAACCCGGCGGCCTCGTTCGCGATGCTCGATACGACGACGCGCGAACTCACTTATTGCCGAGTGCCGTACGATGTCGAGGCGGCGGCGGACCAAATTCGCGCCAACGGCCTGCCGCATTGGCTGGCCGACCGCCTGCTCGTTGGAAAGTGAGAGAATGGCGAAATCGTTGATCGAGCCTGGTGTGGAACTGGATGGCTTCACCATCGGCGAGTGCGTCCACCAGGGCGGGATGGCCACGCTGTGGACCGTGACCCATCCCGGCATCAATGTGCCGCTGTTGATGAAAGTGCCGCGGGTGGCCGAGGGCGAGGATCCGGCGGCCATCGTCTCGTTCGAAATGGAGCAGATGATCGTGCCGCGGCTGGCCGGCCCGCACGTGCCCGGCTGTTTCGGCACCGGTGATTTCGACCGCCAGCCCTACGTCGTCATGGAGCGCATCCCCGGCAAGACGCTGTACAGTCGGATTGATGAATTGCCGCTTTCCTACGAAGAGGCGCGGGTGATCGGCGGGCAGATCGCAACCGCGCTGGCCGACCTGCACCGGCAGAACGTCATTCACCACGATATCAAGCCGAGCAGCATCATGTTCCGCCCGTCGGGCGAATGCGTGCTGATCGATTTTGGCCTGTCGCATCACAACCAGTTGCCGGACCTGCTGCAGGAAGAATTCCGTCTGCCCTACGGCACCGCACCCTATATGGCGCCGGAGCGCCTGCGCGGCGTCCGCGACGATCCGCGCAGCGACCTGTTTTCACTGGGCGTGCTGCTTTACTTCTTCACCACCGGCGAGCGGCCGTTCGGCGAGAGCGAGACGCTGCGCGGCATGAAGCGCAGGCTGTGGCGCGATCCCTATCCGCCGCGCAAGCTCAAGGCAGACTATCCGCCCTGGCTGCAGGAGATCGTGCTGCGCTGCATCGAGATCGAGCCGACGTGGCGGCATCCGACCGCGTCTCAACTGGCGTTCGAACTGGCCCATCCCGAGCAAGTCAAGCTGACCTCGCGCGCGGAGAGGCTGCGGCGCGATCCGCTCTCGACGGTGTGGCGCCGCCGCTTCAACCAGGGCATGACCGTTCAACGCGCCAAATCCGACGTTTCCGAGCAACTGGCGTCGGGACCGATCCTGGTCGTTGCGATCGATACCGAGGAGGGGTCGACGGCGCTCAACGAATGCCTGCGCCGGACCGCCGCGCAACTGCTCTCGACATTGCCGTCGGCGCGGCTTGCCTGTCTGAACGTGCTCAAGCTCGGCCGTGTCACCATCGACCGGACGCTCGACGAGCAGGGCAACAACAAGCATATCGACCGCCTGGTGGCGCTGCGGCACTGGGCGCAGCCGCTGGGGTTGGACGAAAGCCGGCTCACCGCGCATGTGCTGGAGGCGGTCGATCCCGCCGCCGCGATCCTGGAGTTCACCCGGGCAAATAGTGTCGACCACATCGTGATCGGCGCGCGGCAAAGTTCGATGCTGCGCGCGCTGCTCGGCAGCGTGTCGGCCAAGGTCGCGGCCGAGGCCGCCTGCACCGTCACCGTGGTGCGTCCGCCGCCGTCGGCTGCGAAACAGGATTAGGATGAGAATACCGGTAGTCATACGGGCGGACCCTCTGCCGCGGCGCAAATCCGTTCATCTATTTTCTGAAGGATTAACCAACATCAACCATCATGGGCCTTTCATCGTTGCGAGGCCATATGTCCATCCTATCGTCGGCGACCAGATCGCTTAGCCGCCAGTCTATCTCCGGAGCGCACGCCGACGCTGCATCGCTTGCCGGGTTGAGAGCCCGGGACGAGGCGCTCGTCGCCTGCATCAATTCGCTGGCCGAAGGACGCTTCGACGCCGCGCGGCCGGCAACCGATGATCCACTCTCGCGAGCGATCGCCAGCCTGGCCGACAAGCTTGCCCTGTCCGCGTCGCGCAATCTGGACCGCTTGGTCGATCTCAGCATTCAGGGCAACGAGACGGCAATCTCGGCCGCGCGGATGCTCACGGCTTCGCGCGACGTCGACCGCGGCACCCAGGCCCTGGCCGCCGCAAGCGAGGAGATGGTCGGGTCGATCAGCCAGATCCGGACGACGGCCCAGGGGGCGGCGTCGGAGGCCGCGCAAATGCGCGCCGATGCCGAGCGGGGCATGGCGACGATCGGTTCGGCTTCCGCCGCCATGGGGCGTGTCGCCACGACCGCAAATCAGGCCTCGCAAAAGGTTACAGAGCTGAACGAAGCGTCCGAGGCGATCGGCACCATCGTCAGCTCGATCGACGCGATTGCCAAGCAGACCAACCTTCTGGCGTTGAACGCAACGATCGAGGCCGCACGGGCGGGTGAGGCCGGCAAGGGATTTGCCGTCGTGGCGACCGAGGTCAAGAGCCTGTCGCAACAGACCAGCAAGGCGACCGACGACATCCGGACGCGGATCGACCGGCTGCGGCAGGAGATCGGCACCATCGTCACCGCGATGTCCGATTGCACGGGCGCCGCGGCTGAAAGCCAGCAGGTCGTCACCTCGCTGGGGGAAGCGATGGCCAGTGTCGGCCATCGCGTCTCGAGCATGACGACTGGCATGGAAAAGATCGCCGACATCCTCAATCAGCAGAGCGAGGCATCGCGCGAGGTCGCGGAAGGCATTTGCGCCATCGCAGCGAAGACCAAGCAAGGCGTCGACCAGGTGATGAGCATATCGGCCCAGCTCGATCTGGCGCAGGAGCTGGTCGGGCGGGAGCTTCTGGATCTGTCGTTATTCTCGTTCCAGCACAAGATCCCCCGACTGGCCAAGGCCGACCACGTCATCTGGAAAAAGCGGCTCGCGGACATGGCGGTCGGGCGCACGAAACTGAACGCCAACGAACTTGCCGACCATCGCTCCTGTCGCCTCGGCAAATGGTATTACGGAGATGCGTCGTCCGCTTCACGCACCCACCGTGCCTTTGCGGCGCTCGAAAAGCCGCACGAAATGGTTCACGAGCACGGCAAGCGTGCCGCGAAACTGTTCGGATCAGGCGATCTAGCCGGGGCGCTGGGCGAGATCGAAAAGGTCGAGGCGGCGTCGAAAGACGTCCTGCGCCTGCTTGACGAACTTACCCGGTAAATCTGGTTCGCTGTGACAGACGCCGAACCTGAGTTCGGCATCGAATGTCCTCAGTTGAGAGTCTGCACCGGCGGCAACGGCGTCTTGGCGGCAGGCGCCTGTCGCGATGGGCCGGGGGGCCTCGATGCGTCGGCGCTGGAAGCCTCCGCCCGCGCGCCTCGCATACCGTCCCTCGAGGCCTGCCTGCGGTGCCGCGAAAATCTTGAACCTTCCAGTCCCCACGACCGCGAGATCGAAGGGCCGGCCGTATAGCCGACAAAGGCGCCAGCGACGGCGCCCACCGGGCCGAGCACGACAGCGCCAGCAACCGCGCCCAGCGCCGCATCGCCCGCGCGCTGCGCCAGCACGGGAGTGGGCGCGAGCAACAGAAGCAATGCGGCTATGCTGTAGACCTTGATCATCCAGACGTCCCACCATGAAAAGTCGGATGTTGACCTGACTTTATGGCGAGATGCGCGACGCTTTGTGGCCGCAGCGTGGACTTTCGGGTTCCTCCACGCGCGGTGCGGACAAGGTTGCCTATCTCAGATCGCTTCGCCGCGCGCCAGCGCGGCCGCGCCGCGGATGGCGGAAATATTGGCCTTATAGCCCGCCATCGTGCCGCCCTTGAATACGGCCGAGCCCGCGACCAGCGCATTGGCACCCGCAGCGGCCAACTGTCCGGCGACAGCGGGCGCCACCCCGCCATCGACCTCGATGTCGATCGGGCGTCCCGCGGCCATCGCCCTGACGTCGCTGACCTTGCCGAGCGCCGACTTGATGAAGGCCTGGCCGCCGAAGCCGGGATTGACCGACATGACAAGAACCAGGTCGATCAGGTCGATGACATATTCGATCGCGCTCGCCGGCGTGCCCGGATTGAGCGAGACGCCGGCTTTCTTGCCGAGCGCGCGGATCGCCTGCAGCGAACGATGCAGATGCGGTCCGGCCTCGGCATGGACGGTGATGTGATCGCAACCGGCTTTTGCGAATGCCTCAAGATAGGGATCGCAGGGCGAGATCATCAAATGGGCGTCGAAGATCTTCTTGGTGTGCGGGCGCATCGCCTTGATGACATCGGGGCCGTAGGAAATGTTGGGCACGAAATGCCCGTCCATCACGTCGAGATGGATCCAGTCCGCGCCGGCGGCGTCGACGGCGCGGACTTCCTCACCCAGTTTGGAAAAATCCGCCGCCAGGATCGACGGCGCGATGACGAGGGGACGTGACGCGAACGGCTGCGACATGTGCGTTTTCCCAAGTTTAAGAAGGGCGGAATAGCCCCGCGTAACATGGGGGAGGGCCGGGGGCAATGCGCGCGCGAATGCCGCCCGTGGGCGGAAAAATCTGCCGGAGTGGGGCAGCTATTGCCGGGTTGGCCGGACGATCCGGATGCGGGAAAGACTGGATTTATTGAGTTTTTCGCCATGGCACAGCGCTTGCTGAGAAACATGCACGAACGATCTGTTGGCCGCATCCTTGTGGCGGCCTTGTTGGAGTTCTGTCATGTTCTTTGCTCTGGGCGCTGCGTCATCGGCCATCGATGCCCTCAAGGCGCTGACATCGTCGAAATCGTCTGCGCAGAACAATGGCGCCAGCCAGAACGCTGCGTTCGGTTTGTTGTCCCCGACTTCGACGGCTTCGATCGGTTCGGGAACCGGATCGGGTGGTAGCGGCGCATCGATCTCCCCGGAAACCATGAGCGCGCTGCTCGACGCGCAGAGCCAGTCTGCGTCGGGTTCGGCGACCACCGCGTCCAAGAGCCGCTCGGCGGCCCTGAAGGACCTGTTCGGACAGATCGACGGCGACGGCGACGGCAAGATCAGCAAATCGGAATTCGAAGAGGCGCTCGGCGCCGGCGGCACCAATCTTCAAAACGCCGACAGCGTATTCGGCAAGCTCGACAAGGACGGCAACGGCTCGGTCAGTTTGAAAGAACTGGCGTCGGCGCTGCGGCCCAAGGGACATCATCACGATCGCGATAAAGCAAGCGATGGCGATCAATCCGGTTCCGATCCATTCACGCAAGCCTTGAAGGGCGCCAGCACCACTTCCGTCACCAACAGCGACGGTTCGATAACGACGTCGCTGACCTATGCAGACGGCTCCAAGGTCACCATGACCTCGTCGGCGAGCGGAAGCTCGTCCAGCGCAGCCACCTCGTCCTATAATTTCATCGAGCAGATGATCCAGCGTCAGGCTCAAGCCATTTCATCAGCCGCCACCGCATCGCTTTCGGTCAGCGTCTGAACACGAGACCCGGCGAGATCACTTCGGAATGCGACCTAGCCGAAGCGATCGCTCCACGCCGGTAGCGCACCCAGAAAGGGTAGCGCGGTCGCACCATAAACGCCGCGCGCGATCGCCCGCGCGACCACATTGGCGGCCACCATCCCAAGCTCGGTGAGGCCGAACCACGAATCGATCGGCTTTTTTCCGGTCGCGGCGGCGTACACCACGTCGCCATCCGTCGGGGCGTGGACGGGATAGATGGCGCGCGCCATTCCGGTTTGCGCGATCATCGCCAGCCGCTTGGACTGCGACTTCGTCAGCACGGCATCCGTGACGACGACCACCAGCGTGGTGTTTTCCGAAGCCGACGCGGTTGGCCCGCCTTTGAACCTTGCGCGCAGCATGTCCGGTGTGAAACAAGGCGGCAGGCCGCGTCCGCCGAATTCATCGTTTCGTTCGAACGGTGCCGCCCAGAACCACGGTCCGTCGCCGACCGTCACGCTGCCGACGGCGTTGACGACGGCTAGCGCCCCTACGGTGACCCCGCCATCGGTCTGCGCCGATGCCGAACCGAGCCCGCCCTTGAGATTGGCCGTGGTCGCGCCGAG
>CADEDX010000029.1 GCA_902826195.1 uncultured Bradyrhizobium sp.
GCATGTCGACCACCAGAATATCGAGCGTGCCCCACGCCACGTCGCGCAGCATCTGGGTGATCGCCGACATCACCATCGGCCCGCGCCAGATCATCGCAGTGTCTTCCTCGACCAGAAAACCGATCGACATGATGGCGAGACCGAAACGCTGGATCGGAATCATCTTCCTGTTGTCGTCGAGCTGCGGCTTCTGGTTGATGCCGGTCAGCCGCGGCACCGAGGGGCCGTAAATATCCGCGTCCAGCAGGCCGACGCGCAGGCCAAGGTCGCGCAGGCCCAATGCGAGATTGAGCGCGGTGGTGGATTTGCCGACGCCGCCCTTGCCCGAGGCCACCGCGATGACGGCGGCGACACCGGGAATTTCCGCCTGTTTGGACATCGGCGACGCCGCGCCTTGCGGCGGGCGATGCGCGGAAACCGGCTGCACGCCGGGAGAGGGCGAATGGGCATGCCGATGCGGCGCGGGCGCAGGCGACGGCGATCCGGGCTTGCGCTCGGCGGTCAGCGCGATCATCGCCGCGGTGACGTCGGGGATCGCGCGCACGGCAGCCTCCGCCTGCGCGCGCACGCTTTCCCAGACGCGGGCTTCCGCGGCGTCGACATTGATGGAGAAGAACACCTTGCCGTCGGTGACCGAAATCGCCGACAGCACGTTGGCGTTGGTCAGGGGCACGCCACGGGGCGAAGCCACCTGCTTGAGGGAATCCAGAACCTGCTGCTGCGTCACGCTCACTCGCGCATCTCCAAAAGCCCTTTCGGTTCCGGGTCGAGAACCGGGCTCTCCTGTCTTGTATCGACGCGCTTTCCCGGCGCGCCCCGATTCACCTCGGGGCAATCCGGGGCGTCAGGGCGGTCCCGAAGCGACGGCGTCAGTCCGATGCGACCCATAGAGCGGTTCTGCGCAAAAGGCTACCTCGCTCCGACGTCGTCCGTGCGCATGGTCGGCGCCGCAGTGCCCTGCTCCTTGGCCGCCTCGTAGTTCAATTCGATCATGACGCCGTTGGGATCGTCGACAAAGATCTGCCAGAGATCGCCGCCCGGAACCTGGCGGGCTTCATACGCCATGCCCTTCTGCTCGAGGCGCTGCTTCATGCCGTCGAAACCGGAGCTGGCGAAGGCGACGTGATGGACGACACCTGAATCCGGCTTTTGCGCCTCGTCGGTCTTGGAGATGTCGACAAGATGCACCACCGCCTTGCCCTCGCTGTACATCCACGCCCCCGGAAAGGCGAAGTTCGGCCGTGCGCCCTTTTCCAGGCCCAGGACGTCTTCATAGAACCGGACCGTATCGGCAAGGTTGCGGGTCCGGATGTTGAAATGGTCAAGCGTGCCCACGCTGATGCCCATGCGATGTCACTCCCTTTTTTGTGAGGTTCTTCAGGCCCTCATCCTAGCACAAATCCGGCCCAGCCCGCCAAACGAAGGCGTTGCCCTGCCCTGCGCAGCTTGTATGGTGCGGCCTCCCTCAAGAACACCCGTCCGGCCCGCCCATCGCCGGCAAAACTTCAAGGTAATAGCACATGGCTAAAGTCGCTTTTCTCGGTCTCGGCATCATGGGTTTCCCCATGGCAGGACATCTGGTGAAGAAAGGCGGCCACGAGGTGACCGTTTACAACCGGACCGGCGCCAAGGCTGCGGAATGGGCGGACAAGTTCGGCGGCAAGGCCGCGGCGACGCCGAAGGCGGCCGCCGAGGGGCAGGATTTCGTGATGTGCTGCGTCGGCAACGACAGTGACCTGCGCGCGGTCACGGTCAGCGCCGACGGCGCGTTCGCCGGCATGAAGAAGGGCGCCACCTTCGTCGACCACACCACCGCCTCCGCCGAGGTGGCCCGCGAGCTCGACGCCGCCGCCACCAAGGCCGGCTTCAAGTTCATCGACGCACCGGTGTCCGGCGGCCAGGCCGGCGCCGAAAACGGCGTGCTGACGGTGATGTGCGGCGGCAAGGAAGACGTCTATGCCGCGGCCGAGCCGATCATCGCCGGCTCCTATGCGCGGATGTGCAAACTGCTCGGGCCCGCCGGCAGCGGCCAGCTCACCAAGATGGTCAACCAGATCTGCATCGCAGGCCTCGTCCAGGGCCTGTCCGAGGGCCTGCATTTCGCTAAGAAGGCCGGGCTCGACGTTTCGGCGGTGGTAGAGACGATCTCCAAGGGCGCCGCGCAGTCCTGGCAGATGGAAAACCGCTACAAGGCGATGAACGACGGCAAGTTCGACTTTGGCTTTGCCGTCGAATGGATGCGCAAGGACCTCTCGATCTGCATCGCGGAAGCCCGCCGCAACGGCGCCAATTTGCCGGTGACCGCGCTGGTCGACCAGTTCTATGCCGAGGTCGAGAAGATGGGCGGCAAGCGCTGGGACACGTCGAGCCTGATGGCCCGCCTGGAGCGCTGAGTTAAAAAAGCCGGTTAAGATTGCAGAACGCGCCCCGCTTCTTTTGCCGTCAGAAGCGAGGTTCCGTCTGCCCGACAGGTTAATTTTAACTTCCCGTTAACGGAAATTTTTAGCTCTTTAAGTCATCGCTTAATCATTTACCGGCACAGATAGACAATGCCAAAAGCCCGCGCGGTTCGCGGGCAGGATTTGTGTTGTTCGATGAGTAACCCCGCAGAAAAGCCTGAAGTTTTCCAGCTTCCGGCAGAGGCGCCGGTCGCACAGCCGGCCAATACCCGGCGCGTGGCGGCGCAGCGGGTGCGCGAGGCGCGGGACCGGTTAACGTCTTCGAGCGGCACCCGCCCGGCTTTCGATACCGAGTTGCTTCGGCAATACGCCCAGACCCGGGTATCGGCCTCCTTCGTCGTCATGCTGCTGGTGGTTTCGACCGGCGTGCTGTTCGGCCTCTGGAAGGCCGCCGTGCCGGCTACGGTGTGGACTGCCGGCATGCTGTGCATCCACGCCGCCATCATTCGCAATTGCCTGCGCTTCCTCCGCGAGCAGCCCACGCTCGCCGCTACGCGCAAATGGCAAACCCGTTTCGTGCTGCTCGACCTGCTCTACGGCCTGAGCTGGACGGCGATCCTGCTGCATCCGGCCGGCATCGACACCGTCTCGAACACGATGATGATGTTCCTGATGCTGCTGGTGATCGCGGTGTCGAGCATGCTGGCTGCGACGCTGCCGATCGCGGCGATGGCCGCGACCGCGCCGGTGACCGCGGCGATCGCGCTCAATTTCGTGATGGGCGGCACCTTCGACAATTATGCGCTGGCGCTGCTGGCGGTCGCCGCCGAAGCCTATTTCGCCCTGCTCGCCCACCAGCTCCATTCGACCACGCTGGCGACCCTGGAAGCGCGCGCCGAAAAGGACGCGCTGATCGGCGAACTCGAGCAGGCCAAGGCGATCTCGGACGAAGCGCGGCACCGCGCCGAATCCGCCAACGTCGCCAAGTCGCGCTTCCTGGCCCAGATGAGCCATGAGTTGCGAACGCCGCTGAACGCCATCCTCGGCTTCTCCGAGGTGATGAAGAGCGAGATTTTCGGCGCGCATGCCGTGCCGGTGTACAAGGAATATTCCGCCGACATCCACAATTCGGGCGTTCACCTGCTCAATCTCATCAACGAGATTCTCGACCTGTCGCGGATCGAGGCCGGCCGCTACGAACTGAACGAGGAAGCGGTGTCGCTGGTGCATGTCGTGTCCGACTGCCACCATCTGTTGAAGCTGCGCGCGACCAGCCGCGGCATCACCATCCACGAGGTGTTCGAGAAGGGCATGCCGCGGATCTGGGGCGACGAACGCGCCACGCGCCAGGTCGTGCTCAACCTGATCTCCAACTCGATCAAGTTCACCCCTCAGGGCGGCGAGATCTGGCTGAAGGTGGGCTGGACCGCCTCCGGCGGGCAATATCTGAGCGTCAAGGACAACGGCTCGGGCATCGCCGAGGATGAAATCCCGATAGTGCTGGCCTCGTTCGGCCAGGGCTCCAACTCGATCAAATCGGCCGAACAGGGTGCAGGCCTCGGCCTGCCGATCGCCAAGAGCCTGATCGACATGCATGGCGGCACCTTCACGCTGAAATCGAAGCTACGCATCGGCACCGAAGTGATCGTCACCTTCCCGCCGGAACGCGTCATGAGCGCGCTGGCGCCGATGGCCGAGGAGGCCCCGCCCCTGCAGCCGGAACAGGTCGCAACCGCCGACGACAAGCGGCGGGCGCGCAACAAGCCGATCATGAGTGCAGGAACCGGATTATAGCCGAAGCGCTTGCGCAAAGGACGCAAACCATTTCACTATCGGTAAATGAGCAAAGAAACGCCGTGTATCGCAGTCTGTATGATGGATCCCAAAACCAAACTCTGCTTCGGCTGCGGACGGACGCTGCCGGAGATCGCGCGCTGGCATCGTATGGAGACGGCGGAGCGGGTGGCCGTGATGGAAGGGCTTGGCGCGCGCATGGCGGAAGCCGGCCTCGAACCGATGTCGCCGCGCGCCGAACGCGGCTGAGTGCGGACCGAACCTGCGGAGGCGCGCTGTGATCCGCCTCCTGCTCGTGATCTCAATGCTCGCCGCCACTGCCGGCGCCGTCGTCGCCTATGGCGATCCCGACCAGATCGCGCGCGCCGGCAACTCGGTGACGAAAATGCTGCGGCAACACAGCCTGGAGCCGCCACCCGCGGTGCAGATCGCGCGCGGCAAGGCCGGCGAATTCGCGCTGCACGCCAAGATCAACGGCGTCAAGGCGCCGATGGTGATCGACACCGGCGCGACATCGGTGGTGCTGACCTGGGAGACGGCGAAGGCGATCGGCCTGCCGATCGAGATGCTCGAATACAATGTCGACGTCGAAACCGCCGGCGGCCACACCAAGGCGGCGCGGCTGACGCTCGACCGCCTGGCGGTCGGCGGCCTGGTCGAGAAGTCGGTCCCGGCGCTTGTAGTGCCGCGCGGCCAGATGAAGACCAATCTGCTCGGCATGAGCTTTCTGGACCGGCTTGAAAGCTGGGGCGTGCGGGCCGACAAGGTGATGCTGCACGGCTATCCCGAGGTCGCGACCAATAGCAAGCGTTCCCGCTCGGCCACGAACTAGCGCCGGGTCATCCGGTCCCGGCACAAAACATCGAAAACAACCCCATGCAAAGTAGGATGGGACGCCCCTCGCGGGCCGGGTCTTACGCCGCGACCAGCGCCGCCCGGCTCTCGACCCGCGCGATGGCGTCGCGCAGCACGTCGACGCCGGCGCCCGGTCTGACGCCGTTCTCCGCCAGATGGCGGCGGAAGGCGCGCGCGCCGGGCACACCGTGGAACGCGCCGACAAAATGCCGCGTCATCGAATGCAGTTTTGTGCCCTGCGCCAACTGCGCCTCGATATAAGGCAGCATCGCCGCGAACACGTCTTTCATCGTTTTGTGAGGCGCCGCCCCGTCGAACAATTCGCCATCGACCTCGAGCAGCCGCCACGGCTCCTGATAGGCCGCCCGCCCCAGCATCACGCCGTCGACGTGGTCGAGATGGCGCCTGGCATCCGCGATGCCGGCAATGCCGCCGTTGATGATAACGGGGACATTAGGCAGCGCGGCCTTGAGCCGATAAACCCTGTTGTAATCGAGCGGCGGGATGTCGCGGTTTTCCTTCGGCGACAACCCATTCAGCCAGGCTTTTCGCGCATGCACGATCAGCGCGTCCGCACCGGCCGCGACCACGCCGCGCGCCAGCACGTCGAGGGCGACTTCCGGATCCTGATCGTCGATGCCGATCCGGCATTTGACCGTGACGGGAATCTTCACCGTCCGCTTCATCGCGGCCACGCCTTCCGCCACCAGCGCCGGCTCCGCCATCAGGCACGCGCCGAAGCGACCGTCCTTCACGCGATCGGACGGACAGCCGACATTGAGATTGATCTCGTCATAGCCAAACTCCTCACCGATCTTAGCCGCCGTCGCGAGATCGGCAGGATCCGATCCGCCAAGCTGCAGCGCCAGCGGATGCTCGGCCGGATCGAAGCCGAGCAGCCGCTCCCGGTCGCCGTGAATGACCGCTCCCGTCGTCAGCATCTCCGTGTACAGCCGGGCGTGACGGGACATCAGCCGGTGGAACACGCGGCAATGCCGGTCGGTCCAATCCATCATCGGCGCTACAGAAAATAGATAGTCTTGCGATTTCAAATACTTGCCTTCAATGGACTGGAACGCGAGCGCGGTGCACGCGTGTGTAATCAAACCAGCCCAAATTTCACACGCTTGTATCGCATTTGATCTCTCGGTGCACACGTAGCCTGGGGAGCCAAATGGCCTGGTGTCGCGCAGCGGCGAACGCTCCATCGTGCATGCGGACCCCTTCCGCAACGGCCAATTCGCGCTCCGCGAGCGTGGCGGCCTATGCGGGCACTTGCGTGCGGTACCAATCCAAAATCTCGGCGCCCGTCCACATCACGACGCCTTTGTGGCCTAGAATGTAGTCGTACAGCATCTCCAGATATTTGATCCGGTGCGGCACGCCGGTCAGATAGGGATGGATCGAAATCGCCATCACGCGCGGCGCCTTGGCGCCATCGATGTACAGCCGGTCGAAATGATCCCGGCCACGGCGGAAAATCTCGTCCGACGGCTGTTGCTGTACGGCGCTGATCACGACGTCGTTGATCTCGACCGTGTAGGGAACGGAAACAATGTCACGGTGGCTCGTCTTCAGTGTCACCGGCTGCTCGTCAAGCACCCAGTCGGCGACATATTCGATACCGGCCTCTGCGAGAAAATCGAGCGTGTCGTCGGTCTCGGTCAGCCCGGGACTCTCCCAGCCGCGCAGCGGTTTGCCGGTGAATTTCGTGATAGCCGCAATGGTATCGGCAATCGCTGCCCGCTGATCCTCCACCCGGTGCATCGGCTTCTGCACAAAACCATGGCCCATGAAATCCCAGCCGGCGTCGCGGGCGGCCTCGCACGCTTCGGGATAGACCTCGCAGACGGAGCCGTTGAGCGCAAAAGTGGCCTTCAGATTGCGGCTGCCAAGCGCTTCGACGAAACGCCAGAACCCGACGCGCATGCCGTATTCGTGCCAGGCCCAGTTCGGAACGTCGGGAAGCAGCGGCTGTCCCATCGGCGGCGGCAACACCGCGCGCGGCATCGCGCCGGTCGGGCTCCAGTTCTCGACGTTGACGATGGTCCACACCGCCACCCGCGCATCGTTGGGTAGCTTGAGCGGAGGTCTGCGGTGGATCGGCATGTAGGGCAACCGGCCGCGGACACTCCTGCCGATCGATTCGGTCATCTTCCTTCCCTTTCAGCCCTCGCACGCCGGCTTGAGCGCCGTGCCACAGCGGACACACTAACGTTCCAGGGGCGTAATCCCAGGCACCGCATCGATCGTGGCTTTGGGATCGTCGTCCGCGACGTCGATTGGCGCATCTGCGCGCCACTATAGGTACATCGGCGCCGTGCTGGAAGGTCTGGCAGCGCGGCCCTTGGCGCATCTGCTATCACGGCGGCTCGTTACATTGAAAGACGATGATTACGATCCAGCGCTCGACCTTCCGGCGCAATGCGATTGCTCCGAATACGGGCCATTGACCGCCAAATCATCGATGATTGCTTACATTCGGAGCAAAGCCAGCAGACGCATGTGTTCAACTTATTGGAGTTGAAGCGTATCAATTAGGTGACGCCGATGCGGTGACTCTCAGGCGCGGGGATGATTGAATTCATCCCACAAATTGACTCGATTCGTGCCGTAGGGAGACCGGCACAAGCCGGCAGAACCGATGTAAGCCAGCCAACACCGCGAACAACAACAAACACTTTGGTTTTCGCAGGAGTGCATACGTGACTGATATCTCGGCAAAGGACAAAACACTCGATTCAAGGCTGAACTGGGCCGTGCTTTCACAAGCCGAGCGCGATGCGGCTTATGACAACAATGTAGCGGTGAAGAACAGCCCCGCGCTCATCGCGGAGAGAAACCAGCGATCCGAAGCGCTGCGCGCCACGCGCAAGGCCGTTCTCGATATTCCCTATGGCGACCGCGACAGGACGAAAATCGATCTCTATCCGGCCGCCGGCAAGGCCGCGCCCTGCCTGGTGTTCCTGCACGGCGGCTACTGGCAGCGCAATTCGCGCGACGTTTTCGCCATGCTGGTTGAAGGCGTCGCCGCGCATGGCTGGTCGGTCGCCATTCCCGGATATTCGCTGGCGCCTGAGGTTTCGCTAACGGACATCGTGAAGGAGATTTCGCAGTCGCTCGACTGGCTGGCCCAGAATGGCGAATCCTGGGGCATTTCGGGGCCGGTCGTTCTCTCGGGCTGGTCGGCCGGCGGCCATCTTGTGGCGATGGCGCTCGATCACCCGCACGTCGCCGCGGGGCTGGCGATATCGGGCGTGTACGATCTGGCGCCGATCCGCGATACCGGACTGAACAATGCGCTGAAACTGACCGACAAGGAAGTCGAGACGCTGTCGCCGCTGCGCCTGCCGGTGATCCCCAAGCGGCTCGCCATCGCCTACGGCGAAGCAGAGCTGCCGGCACTGGTGTTCGATTCGATCAAGCTTCATGAAAAGCGGATGGCCGCGAGCGCGCCGGGCGATCTGTTCCCGATCGCCGGCGCGAACCATTTCAGCATCCTCGACGAGTTGCGGCGTCCCGACGGCGCACTCGTCGATATCGCTCGAAAACTGGTTTAGTTCGCCGGCGTCTTCATTGCGTTGGCGTCGATCCACACCTGGTCGTTCCCGATCCGCACCGGAAACAGCCGCAACGGTCGGCCCGGCCACCCATAGGACATCCGGCCATTGTGGAGGTCGAACGAGGCCGCATGGCGGGGACAGAACAGGCGTCCTGCCGCGAGATGCCCGCGGCTGAGGTCGGCCTGTTCGTGCGGACATATGCGCTCGCAGGCAACCACGCGCCCTTCGCTCCAGATCAGGATCGCATCGATACCGGTGACGCGGACGCAGACGATCGCTTGCGAAATCAGCCGGCTCAACCCGCAGACCGGTATCCATTGCTGGTCTTCCGGGGCCACCACGGTTGCGGGCGGCTTATCCACCAAGATAAGCCTTCCGCACGTGCTCGTTCTGAATCATATCCGCGCCCGGACCGGAAAGCACAATGCGGCCGCCTTCCAGCAAATAGGCGTGATCGCACATTTCGAGCGCGGCGAATGCGTTCTGCTCCACGAGAAGCACCGTTGTTCCGGCATCGCGGATGCCGCGGATGATCGCAAAGGTCCGCTCGACGATGTTGGGGGCGAGCCCGAGCGAGGGTTCGTCGAACATGATCAGGCGCGGGCGCGACATCAATGCACGGCCGATCGCCAGCATCTGCTGTTCGCCGCCCGACAGCGTGCCGGCGGCTTGCTTGCGCCGTTCGGCCAGGCGCGGGAATTCAACGTAGATCCGCTCGCGATCGGCGGTGACCTCCGCCGTATCGCTGCGCAGATAGGCGCCCATGTCGAGGTTCTCCTCGACCGTCATGTGCGGAAAGACTTTTCGTCCCTCGGGGCAATGCGCGATGCCGGACGCCACCACGCGCGGCGGCTTGGCGCCCGCGATGTCCTTGCCCTCGAACCGCATCGATCCCGAACGCGGCGCGACGAGGCCGGAGATCGCGCGCAGCGTCGTGCTCTTGCCGGCGCCGTTGGCGCCGATCAGGGCGACCAACTGCCCGGCCTTGACCTCCAGCGAAATGCCGCGCAACGCGGTGACGCCGCCATAGCCGCAGACCATGTCGCGGATCTCAAGCACGGGCCGCCCCCTGCCCCAGATAGGCCTCGATGACAGCCGGATCGTTCCGGATGGCGTCCGGCGTGCCCTCGGCGATGATCCGCCCGTAATTGAGCACGACGATGCGGTCAGAGACGCTCATCACCATCGGCATGTCGTGTTCGACCAGCAGGATGGTGACGCCGCGATCCCGGATGTTGCGGACCAGTTGCACGAAAGTGTGGGTTTCAGACGCATTCATGCCGGAGACCGGCTCGTCGAGCAGCAGCATCGACGGCTCGGCCGCCAGCGCCAGCGCGACGCCGACCAGCCGCTGCTCGCCATACGATAGCGAGCCTGCCAAATCGTGCCCACGGCGTTCGAGGCCGACCCATTCGACCAGTTCGCCGGCGCGCTCTCTCAAGCGGCGCTCGGAGGACCGCGCACGGGGCAGGCCCAAAATGCTGTCGAGAAAACTGACCCGGCTTTGCCGATGCAGCCCGATCAGCAGATTGTCGTAAACGGTGTCGTTGGGAAAGACGCTGGTGCGCTGGAAGGTGCGGGCCAGACCGAGGCCGGCGATCTGGTGCGGCTTCAACCCGTTGAGCGCCGTGCCCCGATAGCTCACCGCGCCCCGGGTCGGCTGCAGAAAACCGGTGACGACGTTAAAGGCCGTGGTCTTGCCGGCCCCGTTGGGACCGATGAGGCTGACGATCTCGCCCTCGCCGACTGAGAAGTTCATGTCCGAGAGCGCGACCAGTCCGCCGAAATGCACGGCGACCTTCTCGACCGTAAGGGCGGCCTCCGTCATCACGCGTGCTCCTTGGCGTCGCGCTCCGTGAAAGCGGCCGGGGCGCGCGCCTCGATCGGCTTTGGCGGCTTCGCAAACCTCAGCGCCAGCGACGGCACGATACCGCGCGGCAGAATGAACAGAATGACGATCAGCACTCCGCCATAGGCGATCCATTGCGCCTCTGGCGCCATGATCGGCCGCAGGAACACCGGCAACAGCCCGAAGATCAACCCGCCGACGACCGGGCCGGCCAACGAGCCCTTGCCGCCTGTGATGACCATGATCACCATCGTCACCGTATTGATGAAGGCGAACACTTCGGGATCGATGATCCGGATGTAATGCGCGTAGAGACTGCCGGCCGCACCGGCGATCCCGGCCGAGATAACCGCCGCCAGCGTCAGCGTCCTTGTCACGTCGATCCCGACGGAAACGGCCAGCGTCTCGTTCTCCATCAGCCCGCGCATGGAACGGCCGAAATGCGAGTGGACCAGCCGCGAGATCAGGAGATAGGTGACAACCGCGACCGTCAGCACGAGGTAATAGTTCTGCAATTTCGTGCGAAGGGTCAGGTCGCCCAACCCCGGCAATCCGACCGTAATCGAGGGAATGTTGGTCAGCGCCAGCGGGCCTTGCGTGAGTTCGACCCAGTTCAGCGCCACCAGCCGAACCACTTCGGCAAAGGAAATCGTGACAATAACAAAATAGGCGCCGCGCACGCGGAACGACAGCAGGCCGACGAGGTATCCGCAAAATCCGGCGACGACGATCGCCAGGACAAAACCGGCGATCGGTGGCCAGGGAATATGGACAATGCGCAAGCCGAACGGCAGGCCGACGTCGAAGCCGAGCGAGGTCAACGCGCTGACATAGGCGCCGATGCCGAAGAACGCGATATGGCCGAGGCTGAGCTGCCCGGTGAAACCGAGCAACAGATTGAGGCTCATCGCGCCGATGATGAAGATGCCGGTCGTGATCAGCGCGTTCATGAGATACGGGTCGCGCAGCCATAGCGGCACCGAAGCGAGTGCGACGACCGCGAGTATGCCGACGGCAGCCTTCATCCGACGCGCTCCGAGCGCGCGAAAAGTCCGGTCGGCTTGAAGATCAGAACCGCGATGATGATCAAGAAGCCCATGGCGTCGCGGTAGCCGGACGAAACGTAGCCGGCGCCGAGTTCTTCGGCCAGCGCCAGAATGAAGCCGCCGATGACGGCGCCGGTGATGTTGCCGAGCCCGCCGAGGATCACGATCGCGAACGCCTTGACGGCGGCAAGATCGCCCATCTGCGGGAAGATCACGTAGACCGGGCCAAGCAGCGCACCGGCCGCCGCCGCAAGGCTCGAACCAATCGCGAATGTCGAGGTGTAGATCAGATCGACGTTGACGCCCATCAACGAGGCGGTGTCCCGGTCCTGGAACGTCGCCCGCATCGCGCCGCCGAGCTTTGTCTTGTTGATCAGGAGATAGGTGAGCACGATCAGCATCGCGGCCGAAGCGAGCACGAACAGCCGCAGCCATGACACGGAGACCGGTCCCAGCACCAGCGGCGCTTCAGGAAAAGGCGTCGTCACCGATTTCGCAACCCCGCCCCATATCCACAGCGCGCCGGACTGCATCGCGATCCAGGCGCCGATCATGACCAGCATGGTCGTGTCGATGTCGGAGCCGCGCAACGGCCGCAACAAGGTCAATTCGATCGCCGCGCCCAGGAGCCAGCCAGCCACGACGGCGAGCGGGAGTGCCAGGAAGAAATTGACGCCGAGCTGATGCACCACGATGAACATGATGTAGGCGCCGAACGTATACAGCACGCCATGCGTGAAGTTGACCACGTTCATGATGCCGAAGATCAGCGTCAGCCCGATGCCCAGCAGCGCGTAGGTGCCGCCGAGCACCAGCATGTTGATCAGATGTTGCAGAAACTGGCTCAAGCTCCAAACTCCCTGAAGCGGGCGAGGTCCGCAGGTCTGTGCGGCCCTCGCCCGAACGTCGCGTGGCGTCAGAGCGTCTTCATCCCGATCTTTCCGTCGGTGATTTCGATCAGGTAGACGTTGGGCTGGCTCTGGCCGCTTTCCTTGCCTGCGGGGCCGGACTTCTTGAACACGATGTCGCCGTTCAGGCCCTTGATGTTGATATCCCACAGCGCCGCCTTGATCGCCGCAGGCTCCGCCTTGCCCGCCTTCTCGATCGCGGCCGCCGCGGTGCGGATGCCGTCATAGCCGCGGAAACTCTCGGTGCAGCCGGCAAAGTCAAAACCGCGCTTCTTCCATTCGGCGATGAAGTAGTTGGTCGCTTCGGGATTCGGGGTCTTGTCGGGGAACCAGGGCAGGAAGGTCGTCAGGTGCATGGTGCCGTTGGCGGCGGCGCCGGCCTGCGCGATGATCTGGTCCGGATTCTGCGAACCCCCTGTGGTGATGATGCGCTTCTTGAGGCCGAGGGCGGCAGCCTGCTTGAAGATCAGCGTGAGCTGGTCGACCGCGGTCGTCACGATGATGGTCTCGGAGTCGGTGCCTTTCAGCTTGGAAAGCTGGGCGCTCATGTCCTGCGCGCCCTGGTCCATGGTCTCGACGGACCCGACCGTGATCCCCTTTTCCTTCATCATCTTGCTGAAATCCTCGGCGGTGCCGCGGCCCCAGTCGTTGTTGATGACGAGGAAATCGACCTTCTTCAGTTCGAGCTTGTCGACGATCCCCTTGAACGCCGCGGCCTCGATCGCCGACGGCGGCGAGATGCGGAAGATGAAGGGATTGCCGGTCGTGGTGATCTTGCCCGACGAGGAGGTTTCCACCACCATCGGCACTTCGTATTCCATCAGCTTGGGCATCACGGCCAGCGTCAGGCTGGAGCCCCACGCGCCCATGATCACCGGCACCTTGTCGCTGGTGATCAGCTTTTCCGCGACAGCCGCTGCTTCCGTCGGGTTGCTCTTGTTGTCCTCGATGACGAGTTCGATCTTCTTGCCGAGGATGCCGCCCTTGGCGTTGATCTCGTCGGCCGCAATCTTGGCGCCGTTGACGACATAGGTGCCGGACGCGGCAAACGCACCCGTGAGCGGTTCGTTGACGCCGATCTTGATGGTCTGGGCCTCGGCGACCCCGCCCATGACAGCGACCGCCAGCGCGATCGCCGGAACAATTCCAAAAGTCCGTTTCATGTTCTTCTCCACTGTCACGCTGTTGATCCAACCGCAGTCCATACTTCGTCATTCCGCATCGCGGCCGAGCCATCGCGCGACCCGGGCGCGCAAAGCTCCGAGCACCAGAGCCATTCCGTTCAGTTCAGCCGGCGCAGCATCCGTCGCCGTGCCCGAAAGCCGGCGATCGAGATTGCCGGCAAACTCCGCGATCAGTCGCGCCGCGAGATCGCGCACCAACCCCGGTCGTCCGACCTGAGCCAGCATGCCAGTGAGCGTGTATCCGATCGAAAGATCGACGCGCGTGCCCTGCCCGCCCGGCACCAGCCGATAGCGAATTTCGCCCTGCGTCGAGGAACGGCTGCGCCGGTCGTTGCCGATACCGACGATGCGGCCGGACATGTCGGCGGGGTTGCGTTCAACACGCGCGGCGCCGACGAACGTCGCGGCGATCGGACCGATCTTCACGCGAATGGCCCCTTCGACCCGCTCGGCTGTCGGCGGCACCGTCAACGATGCGCCGGGAAGACAGGCAGCGACCGCAGCGATATCGCCGAACATCGCAAACACCTGTTCGGGCGGATGCGCGACGGTGAAATGTTGTTCCAGAACGGTGGCCGGAGTGAAATCCGGAATCCGGCCGACCGAACCGGCCGCCTCAGGCGTGCCCTGCTCATGCACCTGCCCGGCAGCGTCCGCACCGCGATGCAGGCTTCGGCCCGAACCTACCGGTCCCAAAATCTTCCGCCCGTCATCCCGTTCAGGTGCGATATCGCGGGCACGCCGCGCCTCGATCACGGACTGCACCGCCTTGACGATGCCGACATAGCCGGTGCAGCGGCACAGGTTCCCGCTCAATCCGACCCGGATGGCACGCTCGTCGGCATCCGGCAGTCGCAGCACGAGATCGCGCGCGGAGACCAGCATTCCCGGCGTGCAGTAGCCGCATTGCAGCGCATGCTCGCCGGTAAAGGCCGCGCGAAGCTCCGCCGTCACGCCGTCCTCGTCGAGGCCTTCGATCGTGGTCACTTCCGCGCCTTCGCATGCCACCGCATAGGTGATGCAGGACCGCGCCGGCACGCCATCGACCAGCAGCGTGCAGGCGCCGCAGACGCCATGTTCGCAGCCGAGATGCGTCCCGGTCAGGTCGAGCTTGTCGCGGACGAAATCCGCAAGATTGGTGCGTGGCTCCGCCGATATCCGCACCGCGCGCCGGTTCACGCTGAGTTCAACGATGCTCATGCGGCAGCCTCGCGAACCGCACGCGTGAGCACACTCACATGGATATGACGATGGGCCGCGTTCGAGACGCCGGCCTTGGCCAGAATGGCGTCGGCCACGCGCGGATCAAACCGACCCTTGTAGTCCCCCGCGATGCGCCCGCCGAACAGCTTTGCGGCATCGGTGATGACGATCGGCGCGGCGTCGATCGCGCCGATCACGATCCGGGCCGTCCCGGCGCTCGGGTCGATCAGGACCGCACCGATCGCATGTGCGAACTCGCCGGTCTTGCGGCAACTCTTGACGTAGCCCCAATGCGCCGTTGCGCCCATCGCCGGGACATGGATCGTTTCGACGATCTCGCCGGCGCGCAACGCGCATTCGAGCGCACCGACGACAAACTCATCCATCGCAACCATGCGCGAGCCAGCGCTGCTGCGCAGCGTCAGTTTCGCGCCCAGCGCCGCGAGCGCCGATACCCAGTCCGCCGCAGGATCGGCGTGGCTGAGCGATCCGCCCACCGTGCCACGGTTACGCACGGCACGGTAGGCGATGCCGGCGGCAACGCGGTGCATCGCGCCGCGCGTGACATCGGGCGTACGACCATCCTCGATGTCGGCGTGGGTGATACAGGCACCGAGTACGAGTTCGTCGCCGTGACGCTCGGCCTGCTTGAGCTCGGCAAGCGCGGTGATGTCGACGATCATTTGCGGTTGCACCAGCCGCAGGTTGAGCATCGGCGCCAGCGACTGCCCGCCGGCGATGATCTTCACGGAGTCGGAAGCCTGGCCCAGCACGGCAAGCGCAGCCTTCAGATTGCGGGGGCGTTCATAGCTGAAAGGCGCCGGTTTCATGCCGCCGGCCTTTCTGCATCGCGCGCAGCCAGAATCGCCTCGACGACGCGGTACGGCGTCACCGGCGACTGCAGCAACTCGACGCCGAGCGGCCGCAGCGCGTCATTGAGCGCGTTGACGATCGCAGCCGGCGGCGCGATAGCGCCGCCCTCGCCGATGCCCTTCACGCCGAACTGGGTGTAAGGCGACGGCGTCTCCATGTGATCGAGACGCGGCGAAGGCACTTCGGTCGGCCCCGGCAGCAGATAATCGGCAAGCGTCGTTGCCAGCGGCTGGCCAGATGCATCGAACGGCATCTCCTCATACAGCGCAGTGCCGATGCCCTGGGCAAGACCGCCGAAAATCTGGCCGTCCACCACCATCGGATTGACGAGGACGCCGCCGTCCTCGACGATGACGTAATCAAGGATTTCGATCTCGCCGATGTCAGGATCGACCGCGACCACCGCGGCGTGGGCGGCATAGCTGAAGGTGCCGGTGTCACGCTGCGGCTTGTAGCCGGATGTCACCTCCAGCCCGCCCGGATCGACATCGGACGGCAGGTCCTGCGGGCGGCGATACCAGGTGTGCGCGATCGCCTGCAAGGTGACGCTGCCGTTGACGCCGTGAACCTCGCCGTTCTGCAGCACCAACGCCGCGGAATCGTGCTGCAGCAGTTTGGCGCCGATCTTCTTGACGCGTTCGCCCAGCTCGCGGCAGGCGGTCGCAACCGCGCCGCCCGCCATCACCATCGAGCGCGAGCCCCAGGTGCCCGTAGAGTACGGCGTGATCGCGGTATCGCCCAAGATGATTCGCACCTTTGCGACATCGATACCCAGCATTTCATGCGCGACCTGGGCCAGCGTCGTCTCCATGCCCTGCCCGTGCGAATGCACCCCGACCCGCAGTTCGAGCCCGCCATCCGGCGTCAGCCGCGCAAACGCCTGTTCGTGGCCGGGCACCATCGGGATGCCCCAGCCGGAGTAGACCGACGTTCCGTGCGCGGCCTGTTCGCAATAGATCGAAACGCCGACGCCGATCCGGCGGCCGTCCGCTTCGCCCTTGCGCTGGCGCGCGCGCACGCCTTCGACGTCGATGGCCGCCAGCGCCCGCCGCATCGCCTCGGGATAGTCGCCGCTGTCAAAATGCTTGTTGGTGATGTTGTCGAACGGCATCTGTTCGGGGCGCACCAGATTGCGCAGCCGCACTTCGCCCGGCTCCAGGCCAGCTTCCGCGGCGACCAGATCCAGCATCAGTTCCAGCGCAAAACAGACGCCGGTGCGGGCCACGCCGCGATACGGCAGGATCGGGCATTTGTTGGTCGCCACCGAAAAGGTCCGGCAACGATAGGCCGGCATCAGATATGGCCCCGGCAGGATGCTGGCGACCTGGGCTGCCTCGAGGCATGCCGAGAACGGATAGGACGAGTAAGCGCCGGAATCGACGGTCGCTTCGCAGTCGATGCCGCGCAGCCGGCCGTCGCGGTCGGCATAGACGGTGATGTTGTAATGATGCTCGCGGCAATTGGAGCTGGCGGTGAGATGCTCGCGGCGGTCCTCGGTCCAGCGCACGGGATGACCGCGATGCATCGTCAGCCAGGACAGACAGACCTCTTCCGGCAGCAAAATGCCCTTGTGCCCAAAACCGCCACCGACATCGGGCGAGACGATGCGGATGCGGCCCTGCTCCATGCCGAGGCACTCGGCGAGGCCGCTGCGCGTGATGTGCGGCATCTGGGCCGAGGAGTAGAGCGTGAGCTGATCGAGCCGGTGATCGAAGGTCGCGACCACGCCGCGGCCCTCGAGCGGCGACATGCACTGCCGCGCGGTCGATATCTCGCGCGACACCTTGATCGGCGCATCCAGCGCACTGTAAATATCCACCTCGAAACTGGTTTCGAGAAAGACATTGTCGCCCCAATGCTCGTGCACCAGCGCCGAGCCCGGCTGGCGCGCCTTGAGCATGTCGTAGACGGCGGGCAGTTCCTCCAGATCGAGCGTCACCGCCGCCGCAATGTCCTCAGCCTCGGCGCGCGTTGACGCCACGCACATGGCCACGAGTTCGCCGACCTGACGCACCTTGCCGGTGGCCAGCACCGGCTGCTCGGAAATCTTGAACCCCGGCAACCCCGAGACCGCGCGGATCGGATGGATGCCGGCGAGATCGGCCGCGGTGAACACGCTGCCGCGATAACGTTCCGGCACATCGATGCCGCGGATCAGCGCATGCGCCAAAGGACTGCGCACGAAGGCAACATCCTGCAGGCCGGCAAGGCGAATGTCGGCCACGAATTGACCGCGTCCCCGCATCAGCCGGTCGTCTTCCTTGCGCGGCAGCCGCGCGCCGACGCCCTGTCCGGCGCCCGCCCCCGCGGAAGAAAACTCGCGCTCGTTGCGCACGGTGATGCTCTCCTCGATCGAACCGACGCCGTCCCTATGCCGCAACGGCCTGCGGCAGAATGGGCGCAACCGCGTCGTACCTGGTACCGGCGCGGAGGCAGAACACGGGCTGCAGAAGGCGTTCGGCGATCACTTCGTTCTTCTCGTTATCGCTGAGAACGAACCTGCCGTTCTTTTCCCCGAGCACCGAGACGTCAGCATCCATGCCGACCTTGAGGGCGCCGATCTCGTCGGAACGGCCGAGCATCTTTGCCGGGTTGGACGTGACCATCGGCACGACCTGTTCGAGCGTGAGGCCGAGCGCCATCATCGAACTCATGGCCTGGACGAGACTGAATTTGGCCTGCCCTGCGAACGGATGGTTCTCGTCGTCCTCGTGCTGGTCGGGCGTGCCGGCAGGCGCGGGCACGTGGGTGTTGTAGCCGTGGATGTCGGCGCCGAGCGTGGTGGGAATGATCCCGGCGGCGATCGCTTTCTTGGCGAGCCGATAGGAGAAATGGCTGCCGTGGCCGACGTCGACCTTCAGGCCGCGATCGAGCGCCGCCCGGATCACCGGATGCACCTCGCCCTCGCGATTCACAAAGCCGCCGGGGTGGCGCGTGAACGGATGCGCCAGCACGTCTCCCTCGCGCAGCAGAGGTATCACCCGCTCCAAAATGGTATCGACGTCTTCGCCATTGGTGCCGCTTTCCGGCAGACCCCAGAGCTGGCCGAAGTGCACATAGACCGGAAGATCGGCACGGCGTCCGATCTCGGCCGCCATCTCGATGACGCGAATGCCCCAGCGCGCAAAGCCGCCTATCTCCGCATGCGCCTTGATGCCGCGCACGAGATCGAGATTGGCGGTGGCCGACTTCACGGTGGCGTCGATATCGACGCCGTCGGGGCTGTACAGTTGCGGATAATAATGCCCCTCCAGCCCGCCCACGAGGTAAGCCGAGAGGAAAGCATAGACGCGCGACTTCGACGGCTTGGCGATGTAGTGGCGGAAGCCGGGCAGCGTCATGCAGGACGGCCCGCCCTGATCGACCAGCGTCGTCACGCCGGACTGCACGCCGACCATGTCGGGATTCATGCCGAAGCGGCCGGAGACATATTGATAGACATGCGCGTGCGTATCGATCAGTCCCGGCAGCACGAGCTTGCCGGTGACGTCGATCACTTCCCGGGCGCTGGTCGGCAGAATGTCCGCCTGCACCGCCGCGATCTTGCCGTTGCGGATGGCGACATCACGGATGCCGTAGATGCCGGAGGCCGGGCAGATCACGCGGCCGCCGCGCAGAAGCTGGTCGAAGGTGGCGCTGATCGACATGAACAATCTCCCTTCTTCGCCGGCGGCGTCACCGCCTGCCAAAATACGAAGCATACTTCGTATTTTACAGCAGCAAACTTCGTGCCATGATCCGCCCGCGGCTAAGCCCTTCAAGTCGGGCCTGTCGCGTCGACGTTCCGAGGCAGGAGAGTGCGTTGCGGAAAGCTAGAAAGCGGCCTGGCGAAACCAGATATCGCCCCTGGCCGCTGTCAGAACGGCCGGGCTTCCTGATCCGGCGGCTGCATCAGATTCATGTCGCGCTGTTCCAGGAGGCGTGCGGCGAATTCGAGATTACGCCGCTGCAGTACAGCCTGCTTTCGGCGCTGGCGGCGCGGAAAACCGCCGATCAGACCACGTTGGCGGCCGATATCGCGCTGGATCGGACGACCACGACCGGTGCGCTGAAGCGGCTGGCCGCACGCAACCTTGTCGAGCGGGCCATCGATGACGAGGACCGCCGCGCGCGGCTCTGCCGATTGACACCCGCCGGTGCGGCGCTTCTGGCAAAGATCGAGGCGTCGGCGCGCGCCGCCCATCGCGCGACGTTGGATAATTTGAGTGAGCGGGAACAGACCGCCTTCATCGATATGATGCAGCGCATTGTCGCAGCGCATTCCGACAGCGGCAGCGCGACTGCCCGGTTCGATTGAGCGTCGCGACAGACAGCTGCTCTCTTTTTAAGTCGTCCTGCACAATTTGCAGCCACCCGATAAACCGCCGTGTTCACCAGCCCCTGCGAGGCTTACACACGCGACTTTCTTGACGCGATCCCGGGCCGTCGCTTGTTCGACCAGCGGGGCTTTGCGGCAACGGAAGGTGCTGGCTTGAAGCGAACACCTGGCTTGATCGCAAAACGCATTGCCAACTATTCTTCTGTTCGAAAACCTCGCAAGGACTGATCCGTGTCGCCAAGCAACGTCGTCCCCCTCCCCGCGCCCGCACCGATGGATGACGCCCGCGGTTTCAACGAGCGGGTCGATATCGGGTCCGTCAACAAGGTCACCAACACGCTGGCGCTGTTCATCGCCGGCGGGTGCGGGGTCGAGTAAACCTAGAGACGACAACAACACGGGAGGTTTGCCATAGAAGGCAGCGGTGCGGGCGGAAAGCCCCTGGTGCAGACGCCGGACGACCTGCGCGCACATTTCGGACAGATCAGCCCACTCGCCGAGAAGAAGGTGCTTGATCATCTCGACAGGTTCTGTCGCGACTTCATCGCGCTCTCCCCGTTCCTAGTCCTGGCATCGGGCGACGGCAAGGGCAATGCCGATGCCAGTCCGCGCGGTGACGGGCCAGGCTTTGTCGCCGTGCTCGATGACAGGACGCTGCTGATCCCCGACAGGCGTGGCAACAACCGTGTCGATACATTCGGCAACATTCTGGCGTCACCCGGCGTCGGCCTGATCTTCTTCGTACCAGGCATCAACGAAACGCTGCGCATCAACGGCAGGGCCGAGATCAGCCAGGATCCGGCGCTGCTGGCGCCGCTCGCGGTGCAAAACGTCACCCCGGTCATCGGCCTCAAGGTGACCGTCGACGAATGCTATTTCCATTGCGGCAAGGCGCTGATGCGCTCGAAGCTGTGGAATCCCGAGGCGCAGGTCGAGCGCCACAGCTTTCCGACGCTGGGCCGCATCATCGCCGAGCAGACGGCGGCGGTGTCGGTCGACGTCGCCGAGAAGACCATGGAGGAAGCCTACCGGACGCGACTGTACTGATACGTCCGTCCCCTACGAAAGTCCCTTCCAGCTATGCGCCCAACCAGCTTGCCTGCGGGCTAAACCTCCCTATGGTTACGGAAAAGAACAAAGGCAGGGAGAGCGTCGTTGGCCAAGCAATGGATCGCGGCAGGCCTGTTTCTGGCTTTGGCCGGAACGAACAGCACTCGGGCGCAGGACTATCCGACGCGTACGGCAACCGTCATCGTGCCCTTCGCCGCCGGCGGGCCGGCCGACATCACCGGGCGGATCGTCGCCGACATTTTCTCCCGCTATCTCGGCCAGAAGTTCGTGGTGGAGAATGTCGTCGGCGCCGGCGGAACCACAGGTGCGATCCGCGCCGCCCGCGCCACGGCGGATGGATACACGATCCTGTCCGGACACCTCGGCACCAACGCGCTGGCGCCGGCGTTCTACCCAGCCCTCGCTTACGATCCGCAAAAGGATTTTGCACCCGTCGGCCTGACCGCCGAATATCCGGAGGTGCTCGTCGTCCGAAAAGATTTTCCGGCCGACAATTTCAGGGATTTCGTGGCCTATGCCAAGGCCAACCCGGAAAAGCTCAATGTCGGACACGCGGGCCTCGGCTCGGTGTCCTATATCGGCTGTCTCCTTTTGCATTCGGCGCTCGGCATCAAGCCGACGATGATTCCTTTCACGGGCACCGCGCCGGTGCTGAACGCGATGCTGTCGGGCCAGGTCGACTATGAATGCGATCCGGTGCTGGGCACGCTGAGCCAGGTCCAGGCCGGCAACGTCAAGGCGCTGGTGGTCGCCGCCAGGAAACGCAGCCCGCTCTTGCCCGACGTGCCGACGTCCTACGAGCAAGGCCTGCCCGAATTCGACATTGCCCCGTTCTACGCCGTGTTCGTGCCGACCGGCACGCCACAGGCCATCATCGACAAGCTCGCCGATGCGCTGAGCAAGGGTCTTAACGAGGACGCCGTGAAAAAGCGGCTGGCGGAGCTTGGCGCCGAAACCGTGGAACAGGAGCGCCGCGGACCCAAGGCCCTCACTGATCTCATCAAAGCCGAGTCCGCGCGGCTGCTCCCCATTCTCAAGGCCGCGGCAGAGAAAGAAAAATAGAGGCCGAGGGGGCGGTGCCGCCTAAGCGGGGCATTGCTATCGCTAATGTCCCTGCTGAAAATCCGCGCGTACCGGCGCTGAGCCAGACGGCGGCACGTCGAGACGCACCGCGATACCTTCCAGCGCAGGATTCGGCGCCGGATAGAGCTTCATCACCAGCGGGTCGTGCCCCGGCACGATATGGCTCTCGTCCGGCGCCAGCGCGATCAATTTGTCAAATCCCTCGAGCATTTCGCCGATATGCAGCGCCGTGGTGAACGGCCGTTCGCTCGCCATGTTCTCGTAGAAATGGCTGACATCGGAGGCGAGCACGACAAAGCCGCGGCGGGTTTTGACGCGAACGAACTGCAGTCCGGCGGAATGACCGCCGGCCGCGTGGATCGTCAGGCCGGGCGCCAGTTCCGCATCGCCGTCGTAGAACATTACGCGGCGCGCATAATTCAGCCGCACCAGCCCGCAGATATCCTCGACCTCGAAGGAATGCGACAGCCGCGGGTAGCGCATATAGCGGCCCGTGGCATAGGCCATCTCGCGCTCCTGAAGATGGAAACGCGCCTTCGGGAAGCGGTCGAAATTGCCGGCGTGGTCGTAATGCAGATGGGTGAGGATCACGTCCTCGACCGCATTCACGTCGATGTCGAACGCGCTGAGCGTTTCGACCGGACAGCGCAAGAAGGTCCGGTTCCGCTTTTTCGATATCTCCGCGTTGAACCCGGTGTCGATGACGAAGGTGCGGCCATCGCCCCTCGCCATCCACATGAAATAGTCCATCGGCATCGGCCCGTCATGCGGGTCGCCGCCGATGAAATGATCGCTGCGCCGCGCCTCGCGGGTCGCATAGCGGATGGCGAAGAGTTCGTATTCCGGCCCGGCCATGCGACTGCCTGTTCGCGCTACTTCGATTCGGCTTCGTTGAGCGCCTCGCGTGCGTTGCGGAACGCGTCGATGCCGGCCGGCACGCCGCAATAGACCGCTACCTGCAGCAGGATCTCCTTGATTTCTTCCTTGGTGACGCCGTTCTTCAGCGCGCCCTTGACGTGCAGTTTCAGCTCGTGGGGTCGGTTCAGTGCGCCGAGCATGGCGAGGTTGACGATGCTGCGGGTGCGCCGGTCCATGCCCGGCCGAGTCCACAATGCGCCCCAGCAGAATTCGGTCGACCATTCCGCCATCGTGCGGGTGAACTCGTCGGCGCCCGCGATCGACTTGTTGACATAGTCTTCGCCGAGCACTTCCTTGCGGACCTTCAATCCCTTGTCGAACAACTCGCTCATCATCGTTTCCTTTCGTTGTGTTAGCAGTGTTTCAAGAAGGCGGACTTTAGCCGTGCGACTTCATCAGGTTCGATACGTCAGCAAGCGTGTCAAGCCGCCAGACATGGTCGATGACATGCTCGACGTCCCAGTTGGCTCCACCCAGCCGTGCACCATCGCGCAGTTTCACCTCGATGTCGCGGTCCGACAGCGGATCGGCAAGGCTGCCTTTCGCGTCCGTCACGATCTCTTCGAACGTCTCACCCGAATGGAGCCGGACCATGACGCGCGCGGCGCCGTCCGGCAGCGAGGCGTCGAGCGATGCCCTCACCTTCTGACGCAGGGATACGATATCGGGCCGAAACACGGCGGCATCAGCGAATTCGGGAACTCCGACTGCGCCCAGCAGCAGCGCGATGGCCGCGCAATGATGGATGCTGACCCGCGCATCGCGTTCGTTGCGAACCACCCGGTCGCCGCGCGCCAGCAGCAGCGCCGAACCTTGCACCGTGATCGATTCGATGTCATCGATGCGCCGGTCGAGTTTCGTCTTTAACTTGAAGCAGGCGTCGATCACGGCATGAAACACGATGCCCGCCGGATAGGGCTTGTAGGTATTTTTCGCGATCTCCCAGCTCTGTCCGAGACCGCCGGTCAGGCGCGCCATGTCGGGCTCATCACCCATGGCGCGGGCCCAGCCGAGCGGCCCCTCGATGGCACGTGGCGATGCAGAATAGCCCTCTGCGGCCAGCAATGCCGCGAACAGGCCGTTGCGCGCGGCATTGCCGACGCTGACGTTCTTGGCGGCGCTGGGAAGATTTTCGACGATGCCGGCCGACTGGCTGGCGGCGATCCCGATCGCATTCGATATCTGTTCCGCCGGCAGGTCCAGCAGCTTGGCGCAGGCCGCGGCCGCGCCGAACACGCCGCAGGTCGAGGTGATGTGCCAGCCCCGCGCATAATGCCTGGGAGAGACCGAATTGCCAACGCGGCATTCGATCTCCACACCCAAAATGAATGCGGTGAGCACGGCCCGCCCCGAAAACCCGCGCGCCTGCGCCAGTGCCAGCACGGGCGCGGCGACAGGCGCCGCCGGATGGATGATGGTGTCCAGATGGGTGTCGTCGAAATCGAGCAGATTTGCCGATACCGCATTGAGGAACGACGCGCCCATTGCATCGAGCCGCTCGGTGCGGCCGATCACCGCTGAGGTCGCTGCGCCGCTGAACGGAAGCAACGTGCGCAAGGCGGCGCTGACGGACGGGTCGTTCGCCGACCCCAGCGCGGTCGCAAAAAAATTCAGGATCGAGCGTTTCGCTTCGTGTTCTTGCGCGGCGACGTCCGCCCACGCCGTGCCGGCGACGAAATCGGCGAACGTCCTGCCGGCGACTTGCGCTTCATCTTGCCGCACTTAGCAAATTCCTCGGGACCTTGTTTTGGCGACCCTATTCCGGCGCGCCACCGGCTGTCGACAGGATTCTTATGCTTGACAGATTGACTGACAATCTTGAAATTCGACCAAACGCGACCGGGAACCCCGTCGCGGCAGAACAACATGCGCCCGCGCTTGCGGCGCGGCAGGGAGCGGATCAATGGCAGAAGAAACAATCGGCTTTATCGGAACGGGCCGCATGGGCGGACCGATGGCCAGCCGCCTGCTCGACGCCGGCTATTCGCTGTGCATCTACGATTCGCA